>JADMKR010000017.1:6354-8170 GCA_015478765.1 Flavobacterium sp. | reverse complement strand
TCAGGTAGGAGAAAAAGCTCTTTAAACCGGAGATTACACGGGATTGGGAACGCGGATTTACATGTTTTGACAAATAAAACACAAACTGTTGAATCGCATCGTCGGTTATAGTTTGCGGGGTGGCGAGAATATTATTCGCCTCCAAATAAGATGTCAGCCTTTGAAGATCAAAGGTATAGTTGGCAATTGTATTCGCCGAGAGTCCGCGCTCAATACGCAAATACGACTGAAAACTCTTAATTGATGTTTGCCATTTTTCCACAGTCAATATTATAAATTTATTTTACAGAATTGCAAATGCCTGCTCGTATATTAAGCTACAGCGATAAATATCAATTATCATATATTCAATCAAATGTTACATAATTACCATATTATTAAATAATAATTACATGAAATAGCTATTAACTGAATAATCATCAAGATTTTAGCATTTCTTGCCTCGTTAATAATTTGTGAATTAAGAATACTTTAAGGGTGTGGTGATTTCAATCGTTATACTTTTGACCCATAACCTTAAATTAAATTATTATGAAAGCATTAAAATGGATTGCACCGGCATTGTTACTTGCAACGGCTGGTATAAATGCACAAACAGTAGACAATACGACTCGAGATATGAGTTTCGGTGTAAAAGGTGGTGTGAACTTCGCTACCGTTACCGGTGGGGATTTCGAAAGTCCCGATTCCAGAACCAGTTTTCACGTAGGTGCACTCGCTGAGTTCCCCGTAGCACGAATTTTCTCATTACAAGTGGAGGCTTTGTATTCAGGCCAAGGGTTTGATTATGACTTCGAAGGCCCAGAAGGCGATAAAGTGGAATACCAACTTGATTATTTGAATATTCCGGTACTTGCGAAGTTTTATTTAACTCCGGGACTTAGTATTGAAGCTGGTCCGCAGTTCAGTTTTGTTGTAAATGAAGAGATTGATTTTGATCCACTGGGAGACGGTGGTGACTTAGATCAGTCAAATGCCGAATCGTTTGAATTTGGTGGAGCGGTTGGTTTAACTTTTCAAACTCCAAGTGGCTTCTTTGCGACAGGACGATATAACCATGGTTTCACCGACATTATCGAAGACCTTGATGTCCAGAACTCGGTATTCCAAATTGGTGTAGGATACAAGTTTTAATTATAAATTGCTATGAAAAAGAAAAACCTCCTGTGTTGCAGGAGGTTTTTTTATGCTTTGATTTTCTGATTAGAATTTGTAAACCAATCCTAAAGAGATATCGCTAAGTCCAACACCTAGTTCAAAAGTGTTACGTGCTTCAGCTCCATCTAAATCAGCTTTGTCAGTTTCATAACTCAAAACTCCGATAGAAGCTTCTAACGCAAAATTATTAGAGATGAAATAGCTAACACCTGGAGACAATGCAATATTGAAACCGTTAGATTTAAGATCACCGCCACCCATTTCTTGCTTAGTTGATTGGTACATTGCACCTAATTCAGCGAAAAATGAAAAATCTGATGCCGGAGAAGCATAATATCTAGCAAATGCACCTGCACCTAAAGTGTTTGATTTAACTTCATTAACACCGTTATCATCCGTCGTTCCGGTGTATTCGATAGCTACACCAACAGCAATGTTTTCCGTTACAAAAAATCCTACTTTTGGAGCAAATGTAAAAGTTGTATACTTATCTTCATCCCACGTTTCAGATGAGATTCCAACTCCTCCGGAGATAAACACGTCTCCGTTAGCGAATCCTTTTCCACCAGCTGCGTCATCCTGTGCGCTTGCATAACCAAAGGCCAAGAGACCTAAAATCGATAGAGTAATTTTTTTCATTTTTTATTGTTTTAAATTA
>JADMKR010000017.1:0-6344 GCA_015478765.1 Flavobacterium sp. | reverse complement strand
ATTAGCTGGAGCACCGTGCCCCAGTTTGCGAATATTTTTTATACCAACGTAACTTAGAATTTATACAAGAAGGATAATTGTATTACCGAATTACTCTCCTTATAATCACCACCACCATCTTGTTCTGCCGCGATATTTACCATTCCGGCATTATAACGGGCTTCTATACCAAAATTTTCCCTAAAATTATAGCCTGTTCCTATCCCAAATCCGAAATCGAACGATTTATAGCGCTCTTTAACATCTTCGCCACCAAATTTCGCGCTCATAAGAAAGCCTATTTGGGGTCCGGCATGAATATTAAATGCATCCGTCACATAGTACTTTGCCATGAGGGGTATATTCAAGTATGCTAAATCTATATTTTCATCGACATCAAGTACCGGCGAACTATATTCATATTTTGTTCCCTGCATCGAAAACACCAATTCCGGCTGCAAAGCAAAGTTTTCGGTAAGCATAATTTCGGCTAGACCACCTATGTGGAATCCTGCCTTCATGGAGCTATGTTCCATGTCACCGCCGATATTGGCTAAGTTCAAACCTGCTTTAAGTCCGAATCTCACGCCTTTATCATCCTGCGCATTTGCAAAACTCAATGACAGAAGCAATACTATTGAAAGAGTTATTCTTTTCATTTTTATTATTTTAGAATTAATCAGCTGTCGTACGGTGTGGCTAGCGAATATTTTGCAAAAGAAAACCCCGATTACCGAGGTTTTTCTTTCAGACAATCGATAACTAACAAATTATCAAACGATTTTAGAATCTATACAAGAAAGATACTTGAATAACTGAATTACTTTCTTTGTAGTCGCTGTCCTCATCTACATCAGCAATATTTGCCATACCTGCAGTGTAACGCGCTTCTACTCCGAAATTCTCTCCGAAATTATATCCAAGTCCAAATCCAAGACCGAAGTCAATTGATTTGTACTGATCCTTAACATCTTCGTCACCTGATTCTGATTCTCCTGCACCGCTTACTTCATAATCATATTTTGCACTCATAAGAAAACCTACTTGTGGTCCTGCATGAATATTGAAAGCTTCGGTTACATAATATTTCGCCATGATTGGAACATTGATGTAGGTAAGATTCAACTTCTCTTCCGTATCAAAATCGAAACCGCCAAATGATTCAGAATATTCTCGCTTGGCACCTTGCATTGAGAAGAGCAATTCAGGCTGAACTGCAAACTTATCAGTAAGCATTATTTCAGCAAAACCTCCTACATGAAAACCAAGTTTCATTTCAGCATCTTCAATATCGCCGCTAATGCTGGCCATATTCAATCCAGCCTTGGCTCCGAATCTTGTTCCTCCATCCTGTGCGCTTGCATAACCGAAGGCCAATAGACCTAAAATCGATAGGGTGATTTTTTTCATTTTTTCTTGTTTTAAATTAATTAGCTGAAGCACTGCACCTCAGTTTGCTATAATAAAGAAAAGTCCCGAAGTTCGAGGATTCCCATTGTTTACTTATTAAAATCGGTAACCGACTCCAAATTGGATCGCTACGTTTTTGATATCGCCTTCTCCAGGCCCATCGTAGATATTTGACATACCAATGTTATACCGGGCATCGAAAAATAAACCCATCGGCAACTCATATCCTGCGCCGGCTGCAATACCAAAATCGATCGATTTTGAAATTTCGTCTATTGCCTCGTCACCGCCAATCTTGAATCCGACCTGCGGACCTGCCTGCAGACTAAATCCTTCTATTACGTAATACTTTGCCATAACAGGAATTCGCAAATAATCCAAGCTGGCATCTTTAGCACCTTCATTTGAATACAATAATTCTGGCTGCAAATGAAAATTGGCGGCTATTGGTAAGTCAACCAATCCACCCACAAAAAATCCGGTCTTGCCGTCAGCTTCATCGTAAACATTGTTCGTAAAACTTGTAATATTAGCTCCAGCCTTCACTCCAAACTTTACCGTTTCCGATTGTGCGTTGGCAAATCCAAACGCTCCAACTGCTAAAATTGATAGAATGATCTTTTTCATCTTTCAGATTTTTAAATTAATACACCAAAATTATCGTTTTAACAAATCATGTCTGCTTTCACATTTCAGAGTTATTAACAACCTTATTAACGTTTACGGAAAATTATAAGTTTTAGTTATAATTATGTAAGCATTTACTCTGACGGCATGTTAATTTTACGTATTTACTAATTATAACCTACAAATTATGAAAAACGTATTAATCGCTGCAATCATTCTTCTCGGAAACATTGCAGTCAACGCACAGTCGCTGGTAAATTTCGGAATAAAAGCGGGTCCGAACTTCGCCAATTTTAACGGCGATTCCGAAATCGATTTCAATTCCAGAACCAGTTTTCACGCCGGTTTAGTGGCCGAAATCAAGGCTTTCCCGAATATGTCGCTTCAACCCGAACTCCTATACTCGTCGCAAGGTGCTAAAGTTGACGGCATGGACGATTTCAATTTAGATTATGTATCGATACCCGTAATGGTTAAATATTACATCCTATCTGACAAACTGAGCCTGGAGGCTGGTCCGCAGTTCTCCTTCCTTGTAGATGAGCGCGACGAAGCCTGGGACGGGATCACCGGGAACGAACCAGATAATAATTCATTTGACTTTGCTTTAGCCGGCGGCGTCGGACTCAACATAACTCAGAGCCTTTTTGCGCAGGCTCGCTATACCATAGGTCTAACCGAAGCCAGCAAGGATGCAGAAATTCAAAATGCTGTATTCCAGCTGTCGCTAGGTTACATGTTTTAAACCTGAAAATCATCAAATTCCAAAGCCATCCTCGCGGATGGCTTTTTTTATACCTAATAATATATCAAACAATTTGCTATTTTTACCGAAAACCAAACAATGAAGATCATTATTATCAACGGGCCGAACCTGAATCTTCTCGGGACGCGTGAACCCGATGTCTACGGAGACATCTCCTTTTCTGATTTTCTGAGTACTGTCCGCAGCCAATTTCCCCACTGCGAAATAGATTATTTTCAAACCAACATCGAAGGAGAAATCATCGATAAATTGCAGCAGTGTGGTTTCTCATATGACGGGATCATTCTCAACGCTGCAGCCTATTCACACACTTCCGTGGGAATTGGTCATGCTGTAAAAGCAATCAAAACTCCGGTGGTGGAAGTACATATTTCCAACGTATATAACCGCGAGTCATTCCGCCATCACTCCTTTATCTCGCCAAACGCAGCCGGCATTATCATAGGTTTCGGACTTGAAGGATACAACTTAGCTATTGAATATCTAATCAAACATGACCTATAAACCATGAGGCAATTTTTCTTATTAATAGCACTGTCGATGTCTTTCCCGGCGGTAGCACAGATAGTTGGAACTGTAACCGACAATCAAAACCAGCCGCTTCCCTATGTGAATATCTATGTAGAGAATACTTACACCGGTACGATCTCGAACGAAAAAGGTCAATACGACCTGCCTATAAAAAAACCCGGAAAGTACACCATCATTTTCCAGTATCTGGGCTTCAAAACCGTCAAAAAATACATAACGCCGCAGGAATATCCATACACATTGGATATTACAATGGAGGAAGAAAATTATTCATTGGATGAAGTCGTGATCAATTCAGGCGACAATCCGGCCGATGCGATTATCCGAAACGCCATTGCCAGCAAACGAGAAAATTCCGAAAAGACAGCACGCTACAGAGCCGATTTCTACTCCCGCGGCATCTTCCGCATAAAAGATGCGCCTAAAACGGTGCTCGGCCAAAAGCTGGACATGTTTGATGATATACTTGATTCCACCCGAAGCGGCATACTTTACCTGTCGGAGACTGTATCAAAGCTGACTTTCCAAAAACCCGATAAAATGAAAGAAGTTATCGTGGCGTCAAAAGTTAGCGGCAACGACAACGGATTCAGTTTCAACAATGCGGCATCGGTAAATTTTGATTTTTATGAAAACTACGTGCCGTTCAACATCAATGTGGTTTCACCCATCGCCGACAACGCGTTTAATTATTATCGCTACAAACTCGAAGGCACATTTTTCTACGAAGACCGGATTCAGATCAGTAAAATCCTGGTAACGCCCCGCCGGGATTCAGAGCCGGTAATGTCTGGCTATATTTATATTGTCGACGATTCCTGGGCAATCTACGGCACCGATTTGACTGTTACGGGGAAAAGCGTCCAGACTCCGGCTTTGGATAAAATGACACTGAAGCAAACATTCAGCTATAACCACACCAACCGATTGTGGGTCAAGAACACACAAACTCTTGACTTTGCTGCCGGCATGCTCGGCATTAACATTGACGGTCGTTTTACGTATGTCTACAACAATTTCGAATTCCCGGAACAGTTCGACAAAAAGACGTTTACACGCGAAGTCCTTTCGTTTGAAGACAATGCCAATAAAAAAGACGATCAGTTTTGGGAAACAATCCGCCCGGTGCCACTTACAGAAGAGGAAAGCACTGATTACATCAAAAAAGATATTTTGCAAACCAAAAAAAAATCCCAGGTTTATCTTGACTCGGTCGACAACGTCGCCAACAAGTTGAAGCCGATGGATTTAATAATGGGCTACTCGTACCAAAATTCATTCAAAAATTGGTCGGTTGGTTATGATGGCCTGCTCACCGGCATCAGTTTCAATACCGTTCAGGGCTACCGGCTAAGCACAGGGTTTTCTTTCAGCAAACGCAACGAAGAAGATCGCACATTCAGTTATGTAGGTGCCAAACTGGACTATGGTTTTTCGGAAGAAAGATTGCGGGGAACCCTTACGTATTCACAAAAATTCAACAACCTCAACAATAGCCAGCTAACAATTTCCGGCGGTACTGAAGTCCAGCAGTTCAACCGCTCGAATCCCATCAGCAATTTGGTGAATACGGTCAGCACATTATTCTTCAAGGATAATTACATGAAGTTGTTCCAACGCGAATTTGCCTCGATGAATTACGGTCGCGAAGTGATCAACGGACTGCATATGAACGGTGCTGCCAGCTATGAAAACCGATCTCCTTTGTTCAACAATACCGATCAAACTTACATTAAACACGACAAACTTTACACCTCAAACAATCCGTTGGCGCCATCTGATTATACAACCCCCGCGTTTGAAGAGCACCATTTGGCAAAAGTTGGTGTCGTCGCCCGAATCAATATCGCGCAGGAATATTGGAGCCGCCCCGATGGGAAATTCAATATGAGGAATGAAAAATATCCGACCTTTTTTATCTATGCCGAGAAGACATTCGCCGCCAGCGAAAAAAGATATGAATATGAACATCTTCAGGGCCGAATGAATTACGACCTGAATCTTGGCAATAAAGGCGTGCTGGGAATGGACATCCGCGCCGGAAAATTATTCAACGCCGATGAAATTTCATTCGTGGATTACAAGCATTTTAATGGAAACCAAACCCGAATCGGACAAAGCGATCGCTATCTTACAATGTTCAACCTGCTTCCCTATTATAGCGCGAGCACCAACGATAGCTATCTCGAAATCCATTCCGAACACAACGATAACGGTTATATCATGAACAAAGTTCCGCTGCTGAATAAATTGCAGCTGACAATGAATCTGGGCTATCACAACTTATGCGTTCCGGGACGAGCGCCGTATCACGAGTTTACGATCGGATTGGACAATTTGGGATTTGGTAAATTCAGGATGTTCCGGGTCGATTATATCAGGTCATACCAAAACGGCTACCAGGGCGACGGTGTTATTTTCGGACTGAAGTTTTTGAATTTTCTGAATTAACTTTATCGCGATCTTTAAATTTGATTTTTTGCTTGTAGGGTCTTCCGGGGAATTCATTATTCCATTCGCGAATGATAAACCCCGAAAATTTACCGTCGGCATTGACCCAGATTCGAATCTCATTCAGGATTTCGTTACGCTGAAAGTTTGCTTTATAGCGATAGACCAGACAGTTTTCCGTATTCCTTTGGTCGACGATCTCCACAAGCTCCATGTCGATGAACTTGCCGTTTTGATAGTCGAGCCAATCGCACATTTCCTGCATTTCTTCCAGCGTTAGCGTCGACAGGTTTTTTGTAGCCTCTCTACTGCTGATTTGGATAAACTGCCGTGTAATGCAACTTTCGAGCTGTCGTTTGCCAAAATTATAAACGCGCTGTTTTTCAGCAAAAGTCACCGAACCCAGCGGGATTGTCCTGTAAGTTGTTTTGCATCCGTGAAAAAGGGATAACAGCCCGATTACAATTAATATTGGAACCTGATTATTCACGGATGATTTTAGCACCCAGCGCACGCAGTCGTTCGTCGATACGCTCGTATCCGCGGTCTATTTGCTCGATGTTCTGGATGGTACTTGTTC
>JADMKR010000016.1 GCA_015478765.1 Flavobacterium sp. | reverse complement strand
TGCCGCTTTCAAAATTTTTGCAAAAGTACATCATTTTATTTATCGCAAACAAAATATATCGTTCACTTTAACACTTTGATTCTCAAACTTTCAGCATCCGACCCCGTGACCTCCGGCAATTTTTTCATACCTTTGGGGCCGACTAAAAAATCCACATAATGATTAAAAACGCATTCGGCGCACTGCTGATGTTATGCGCATTCTCAGTGCATGCTCAGGTTGCAATTAATGAAATTGATGCCGACACCCCCAGTACCGATGAACTTGAATTTATCGAATTGAAATCGGAAACAGCCAATTTTTCATTAGACGGTTACGTACTGGTATTGTATAATGGGTCGCCAACTTCCAGCACCGGAAATAAAAGTTATTTTGCTTTAGACCTCGATGGATTGGTAACCGATATCAATGGCATAATCCTAATTGGAACAACGCTGGTTTCTCCGGTTCCCGATAAGTTCATTTCCTCCAATACCATTCAGAACGGTCAGGATGCCGTGGCTTTATATTTAGGCAATGCGTCTGACTTCCCCGATCAGACTCCTGTAACAGCAACAAATCTTGTCGATGCAATTGTTTATGGCAATAATAATCCCGATGCGACTACACTTATGAGTGTTTTGGACGTTACTCATCAGGTTAATGAAAGCATGAACAGTCTGGGTACAGTTCAATCAATCCAACGTAAAAATGATGGATCATACGAAGTAAAAGAGCCTACACCCGGTGCTAATAATGACGGAAGTGGTGTAACATTCAACGGCATTTCGATTGTTACCGATGTGAGCCAGATCAATGAAGGCGACTCCTTCCAGGTGGCTTTTACCACGCAATACGCCGTTAGCAGCGATCTGTCATTCACCATCAACCTCAATAATAGTGGTTTCAATTCGGCCGATTATACTGGAAACGTAAATATTTTCATTCCCGCGGGCGGTAATTCGGTTTCGACAACTTTGACAATCGTAGATGACGCTCTTGATGAAGGCGATGAACTGCTCAAAATTAAGTTCGGATCGCTTCCTTCGGGCTATAACCGATTAAACGATGCAATCGAAATTCGCGTAATCGACAACGATTTTACGACCGCAGCCTGGGGAACGCCTTTAAATCCAACATACGGAATAGTTTCATCGACCGCACCCACCGGTTATTACGACTCTCTGGAAGGTCTTTCGGGCGCTGCTTTGCGGCAGGCGTTGCAAGATATAATAGCGAATCCGGCCGTGGTGCGCGAACATACCTATGGCGATGTCACTGATATTCTGAATCAAGCCGATCAAAATCCGCTGAATAGCAATGAGGTTTGGCTAATGTATGTGGAGCAGGGCAGGGCTAAATATAAATTCCAGACCGTTTCCAGCAGTACTGGGCTGTGGAATCGGGAACATATTTACCCTCAATCCCGCGGCGGTTTCGCCAATGCGACAAGTTCGACTGCGGATGGCATCAATATTTGGGACACCACCGGACCTGATGACATTGCAGCCGGACATTCAGATGCACATCATATTCGCGCCGAAGATGGCCCTGAGAATAGCAGCAGGAACAACCGCGATTTCGGTGATGATTATAACGGTCCTGCAGGTACAGCCGGAAGCTGGAGAGGCGATGTGGCGCGCAGCGTTTTCTACATGGTAGTTCGATACAACCTGCTTAGCGTCGTTGAGGGCAATCCTGCCGATAATACCGATTATCAACTCGGCGACCTCAATTATTTATTAGCTTGGAACAGCACCGATCCATCTGACGATTTCGAAATGAACCGAAATAATATCGTTTATACCTGGCAACATAACCGAAATCCTTTCATCGATTATCCCGAACTGGTTGATTATATCTGGGGCGACAATGTAGGCCAGCCGTGGCATGCAAGTTTATCGACCGCATCATTTACCAATGACAGTTTGATATTATTTCCAAATCCGGCACGTGATTATTTTGCGATTGGCGGCTTGCCCGATAGTGCCCAGGTGGAAATCGTCAATGTTTCCGGAATGAGCGTTTCGCGATTTGAAACCACTGCAGAAACTACCAATTCGATCGATCTTCCAAGCGGAATGTACTTTGTCAGAATCACCTCGGAAGAAGCGACGGCGGTAAAGAAGCTGATTGTTAAATAAGATTTTAAAAAGCCTCTCTAACCGGGAGGTTTTTTTATGATTACTTTCCGATACAGAAATTTGCGAAAATATTACCCAGCAGCTCATCATTGGTGACATGGCCGGTTATCAGCCCAAAGTGATATAATGCCTCCTTAATATCGATCGCCATTAAATCGGCCGATATATTACTCTGCAAACCGTACTTCACTTTCTGGATTTCGTCCAATGCTTTTAGCAGTGAATCATAATGACGCGAATTAGTGACAATCGTTTCGTCATTCCGCAACGCGCCGGTGTTGACAAAGGAAAGTAATTTAGATGTCAGGTCATCGACGCCCGCACCTTCTTTGGCCGACATAAACATCAGCGCCGCAATCTTGCCGGTTAGATTTGACAATGCGATTGAAATTTCATTTTGCTGATCCACTGAAATTTTATCCGATTTGTTGACAACGATCACGACCGGCTTTAACGGAAACTGATTGATGATTTTCTCGATTTCGATCCGCATCTCCTGTAATTTGCTCTCGAGGGTCAGCTGGAAACCGTCAACCAAATACATTACAACTTGCGCCTGAGCGATCTTTTCGAAAGTTTTCCTGATACCGATTCCTTCAACCACATCGGTAGTATCGCGAATGCCGGCAGTGTCGATGAACCGAAAACCAATGCCGCCAATTACGAGTTCGTCCTCAATTGTATCTCGCGTAGTTCCGGCAATATCAGAAACAATTGCGCGCTCTTCGTTCAGTAAAGCGTTGAGCAACGTGGATTTGCCCACATTGGGCTCGCCAACAATAGCCACGGGAATTCCGTTCTTGATCACATTGCCAACCGCGAATGAATCGATCAGGCGTTTTAAAACTTTTTCGATTTTTTCCAATAGGGAAGCAAACTGCGTACGATCGGCAAATTCGACATCTTCCTCGGCAAAATCCAATTCAAGTTCGATCAGCGAGGCAAAATTCAGCAACTCCGACCGCAACTGTGCAATTTCATTGGAGAATCCGCCGCGCATTTGCTGCATGGCGATTCGGTGTGATGCCTCATTATCTGATGAAATAAGATCGGCGACAGCTTCGGCCTGCGAGAGATCGAGTTTGCCATTCAGGAAGGCGCGCAACGTAAATTCGCCGGCGGTAGCCAACCGACAGCCTTTTCGCAACAGCAATTGGATGATTTGCTGCTGGATGTAGGTCGAGCCGTGACAGGAGATTTCGATTGTATTTTCACCGGTGTAGGAATTGGGTCCGTGAAAAACCGATAACAACACTTCGTCGATAATTTTTTCGCCGTCAACTATATGGCCCAAATGGATTGTATGCGATTTCTGCTTGGAGAGATCTTTGGATTTACGCGGTTTAAAAACCGATGCTGCGATGGTAATGGCGTCACTTCCGGAAATTCGCAATACCGAAATGGCGCCCGCGCCCGAAGGCGTGGCTAGAGCTACAATGGAGTCTTGAGAAATCATATGCAAAAGTAAAGAAATAAAGGCGAATGTAAATTTTGATTTAGACAGGTTTGTTGAAGTACGGCTCTGCTGCAAAACATCATCAGGAGTGCAGCGCCTAGCCCCGATTACCTCACTTAACTTTTATTAAAAAATAAGTGTTCGGTGAATGCAAAGCATTTGAAGCGGTATCCTTTTACTGCGTTCTTTAGCAGTAAAAGATATAGCGAAAAGCGGGATGATGCTCATAACAATGAAAATGTCGTTTATCGACCTGTCTGAGTTGGGCTGCACGGCTGAAATCTGATTCTGATGATTAAATATTTTAATAGTTTGCGTAACTTTAGCTCAAATCAATCTTCATGAAAAAGATACTTTTTCCGACCGACTTTTCAGAAACATCCAACAATGCCTTCGTGTATGCATTGCATTTGGCCAAAAATATCGGCGCCGAAGTGCTGACCGTTCATGTGTACGAACTTCCGGTGGTCGATTATATCAATGTGCCGGCTTATCTGGCCGATATTTATGACACGGTGGAAATGAGCAATTTCCAGAATTATAAAGACCAGATTCCGATTTTGCATGAGATTGCAGAACGCAACGGTTTGAGTGATATTAAAATCAGCAATATCTTGATGGACGGCGATTTGGTTACCACCATCCTGCAACTCATCAAAGAGGATAATATTGATTATGTGGTGATGGGAACCAAAGGTGCGTCGGGACTCAAGGAAACTTTTCTCGGCTCGGTTACGGGGAGTATTATGACAGATTCGGACGCAGTCGTTCTGGGTATTCCCGAAGAATCCACTTATCGTCCGCTGCGCCGTATAACCTTCACGACCCGGTTTCGCGAAAAAGATCAAAAGGCACTGAAGAAAGTGGTTAAACTGGCCAAAAAATTCGACGCCCATGTCGATTGCTTATATGTGAAAACTTCAAAATCGGATGTAAAAGACATAGTGATCGCCAACTGGAAACATAACTTTGCCGATGCCGATGTTACTTTTCATATCATTGAAAGCAACGATGTCGAACAGGCAATTTTCGATTTCACTGAGCAGCATCAAACCGACTTGCTGGCAATGCTGCATTATAAACGAGGATTTTTCGAAAGTCTGTTCTCACGCAGCCTGACTAAAAAGATGGCGTTTCATATCAAAATCCCATTGCTCGCATTCCACGAAGACAAATAGTTTATTATGCCCATCCAGACTAAAAATCCGTATAACAATCAGGTGCTTAAAACTTTTAAGGAGTTTTCAGACGAAGTCATCGAACAAAAGATTCACAATTCGCATCAGGCGTTTCTGAAGTGGAAAAAATCGACGTTTGAACAACGCGCCGGTGTTCTTTTCAGGATTGCCGATATTCTGGAAAGGCGGAAGCTGGAATACGCTACATTAATCACTACCGAAATGGGCAAGCTTATTTCCCAAAGTGAAAGCGAGATTGACATGTGCTCCCGCGTGTTTAGGTATTATGCCGAGAACGGTGAGAAGTTTCTTCAAGATCAATCATTTGATGTTCCCGACGGTAGCGCATTTGTACGCTATTCGCCCATAGGCGCCATTTTCGCGGTAATGCCCTGGAATTACCCTTTCAATCAGGTGGCCCGCATTGCCGCGCCAAATATCATGGCTGGAAATTCCATGGTGGTCAAGCACGCCTCAAATGTCCCGCAGTGTGCGCAGGCAATCGAAGATTTGTTTGCGGAAGCCGGTGCTCCTGAAAATCTTTATACCAATTTATTCGTGCCTGGAGATAAAACATCGAAGTTGGTGGCCAATAAATATATAGCCGGTGCGTCACTGACCGGAAGTGAAGATGCAGGTGCAAGCCTTGCTGCCGAAGCGGGTGCCCACATCAAAAAATCGGTTTTGGAACTGGGTGGTAGCGATGCATTTATCGTGCTGGATGACGCCGATATTGAATTGGCCGTCGAAAAAGCCTATGCAGGCCGGTTCGGAAATATGGGCCAGGCGTGCACATCGTCGAAACGGATTATCGTCCTTGAAAAGATTGCCGATGAATTCCTGAAGCGCTTCAAGGACAAAATCAGCCAGCTCAAAGTGGGTGATCCCATGGACCGCACTACTGAAATCGGGCCGCTGAGCAGCGAAAGCGCCGTGGACAAAATCCAGAAGCAGGTTGATGAAACGGTGAGCCAAGGAGCCAAGATCCTCGTTGGCGGAAAACGCATCGACAGGGAAGGGGCTTTTTTCGAATTTACGATCTTAACCGATATCAAACCCGGAATGACCGCATACCACGAAGAGATATTTGGTCCGGTTGCATCCTATTATGTTGTAAAAGATGACCAAGAGGCGATTGCTTTGGCCAATGATACGACTTTTGGTCTGGGCGGTTCTGTTTTTAGCAGGAATATCGATCGCGCAATATCGGTGGCATCACAAATCGACACCGGCATGGTGTTCATTAATGAGCCAACTGCGTCAAGGCCCGAATTGCCTTTTGGCGGAACAAAACGTTCTGGATACGGTCGGGAATTGTCACCACTGGGGATCGAGGAATTTGTAAATAAAAAACTGATCAGGATTGCGCCGTAAAATGTCGCATCAGATTGCTTTTTATGATTGCCAACGGCTTGCCGGAGTTAATCATTTCTGACACTACGCTATGTAAAACTTCCTGGTGGGTGCCTTCGGGGAAATGTTGGAGCCACTTTCTGTTCTTCAGTAAATTCCTGATTTCCCGAATTCTTTTGGTTGTTTCGGTCGCCGTTCGATAAATATTGGCGGCATCACTTTCTTCTTTGTGCTTGTAGGCCACGGTCGATAAATTCGCGTCAACAAAAATGCAGTAAAGAGGCTCGTTGTCATTATCACGGTAAAATGATGACCATTTGGCGAAACCGGCTTTTGTGCGCTGACTAGAATTGGTTGATGATACCAACCGCCATTTGCATTTTGCCGCTCGGCCCCAATGGTTGGAAATCCGATATACGCCTTCTTCGGTAAATATATATTTACTTCCCGATTTGCTGACGTAGTTTGGACTTTGCGAACACATCTCCGAATTAACTTCGGTAAATTCGCAATAAGTGTTTCGATAAAAGTTGTATCGATTGTACAAAATCATATGCAAATTTAAAAAATGTACGGGGTTTTGTACGCCATTCCGACATTAATAGATAAAGCCTATATTTGTAGGACAATCCAATACGCGTGAACTCTCAAAGCAAGTTGAAAATATTGAATGATCCCATTTACGGGTTTATCACCATTCCGAATACATTTTTATATGATTTAATCCAGCATCCGTATTTCCAGCGGATGCGGCGTATTTCACAGATGGGTTTGTCCTATCTTGTCTATCCCGGTGCGCATCATACCAGGTTTCATCATGCGCTTGGCGCGATGCATATGATGCAGCAGGCCATAAATGTGCTGCGATATAAAGGTGTCAGCATCAGTGAAGATGAGTGCAATGCGTTACTGGCGGCGATACTTCTGCACGATATTGGTCACGGTCCTTTTTCGCATGCGATGGAACACAGCATTGTTGAAGATGTGAACCATGAGTCGATTTCGCTGTTGTTCATGAATAATCTCAATGTTTCACTTGAAGGAAGGCTGGAACTTGCCATCAAAATCTTCACAGGCGAGTACCATCGCAAATTCATGTTGCAGTTGATATCAAGCCAACTCGACATGGATCGTATGGATTATCTCAAGCGCGACAGTTTTTATACGGGCGTTGCCGAAGGAAATATCAATTCCGATCGGTTGATACAGATGTTGAATGTGGTCGATGATACGCTGGTGGTCGAGGAAAAGGGGATTTATTCAGTCGAAAAATTCCTGATGGCCCGCCGACTGATGTATTGGCAGGCGTATTTGCATAAGACCAGTTTGGTGGCCGAACTGATTCTGACAAAATTATTGAAGCGCGCACGCGAACTCGTTCACAAAGGCATCGATTTACCTGCAAGCGAGCCATTGCTGTTCTTTATGCAGAATAAGATCAGCTTGGAAAAATTTGACGATGCGACGCTGGATTTGTTTGCCCGCTTGGACGATTTTGACATTATCAGCGCACTGAAAGCGTGGCAGTATCACGATGATATAATCCTAAGTACGTTGAGTAAAATGATCATTAACCGCGATTTATTGAAAATCAGGTTAAGCAGTGAGAAATTCTCAAAAGACGATGTGGCGGCATTAACAGCGCGTTTTCTGGATCTGAATAATATTTCGGCACAGGACGCGCCCTACTTTATCTTCAAAGGGAAAATCAAAAATCAAGCGTATAGCAAGGATATGGAACCTATCAGGATATTGCGTAAGGACCAGACAATTGAGGATGTGGCCGACGCTTCAGATCAACTGAACCTGAAGGCACTGTCGAAGCCTGTAACCAAGTTTTACATTTGCTTTCCAAAACAACTTCGCTAAAAGTAACTATCTGAAACCTATTTTTTATATTTTTGTCAGGATCAAACGGAAATGCTTGCCGCGGCTGAAGTCGCCTTTGCAAAATAAAAATACGTTTGCGACTACGGGAATCTAATCCGACAAAATGAAATTCACAGCAGAGCAAATAGCAGGAATACTGGAAGGAGAGGTCGTGGGTGACCCAAAAGCAGAAGT
>JADMKR010000015.1 GCA_015478765.1 Flavobacterium sp. | reverse complement strand
TAATTGTCTTACACTTGAAAACTCTTCATCCAAATAGCAATAAACAGTCGTGCTGATGTTTGCAGTTTTTAGGACTTTGGTATAGACTTTATTTTCCGCCAACAACAGTCCGATTTTGAAAAACACCTTTTCCGTTAGAGGTAAGGATCTTAAGGTTTGTGGCGTCGGTGAAAAATACTTGTTAAATATAGGCTCGAATAGTAGAGGATTATTCAATATAATCGACCAACAAAGAATGAAACGACCGGCAGCTTCTCCGTATTGAGACATATGAAAGTGGATAAAAGATTTCCCATTAAATCGACTAATGTTCTTTTTAAAATATATAAGACCAGGTCTGGCTATCGAAGAATATTGATTGTAAATTCCGGAGAAAACTTCAAAGATTTGGCTTTCTCTATCGGTTATTCCTAATAATAAGTCAGATTGTTCGAATGCCTCTATAAAGGCCTCGTCGTAAGTTTCGATCGCCTCCGAAATGTCAATGTTGAATTGTAAAATGGTGTTCAATCTTATATGGGGCAGGACATAAATAGGCTCTGCGATAATTTCTCTAAAAGCCTCCTTATTATAAAAGACTTTTGCTGAATTATCGAACTTAAATCGGATCTTTTCAAATTCCGTTCGAATCAAATCCGGCAGTGTTGGTATATTAATGTCATTAATAGGCCGCAAATGGTTAATTTTCATTATCAAAAAATAATAGGAGTGATGCCGTAGAATTATTTAATGGTTGTAGGTCCCATCTTTGACCACTTTTAACTGAGGTTCTTTCGGCGCATTATACCTCGCATAAAAGTCCATAAAAAGGTCTGCGTTATTATCCATATCCTCGCGCTGATTGATATATTGTAAAAAGGTTGATTCTTTACTGTGGCCAGTAATTTTCATCAAAATACTTGTAGGTATGTGACGGTAATAATTCGTGGCGTAAGAGCGTCTGAATGAATGAGTTGTTGCCAGTTGATACTTAGGATACAAGCCAAGAATTTTTCGTTTAGTTTCCGGATCTAATTTTTTACCTTCTGTTAAGGTATCGATCCCGGCCGCCTGACAAACTTGTTTTATGAGCTGATTCAATTTCTGACCACTTATCGAATATGGTAAATCGTTTTCGACTAATGAAGCAATGCGATCGGTTACTGGAATAGTGATTGATTTTTTAGTTTTCTCCTGTTTTATGTCTAAATAAACTTGCTGCCCCTTATGCCGCAGATTGCTATGGGAGATTTTTAATAAATCGCCAACGCGCTGCCCGATTTCGCATCCTATTAGCATCCATTTTCGCGCGTTAATCAATGCAGGTCGTTGCAAATCCGCCTCCCGTATTTTTTCTAATTCCTCTTGTGACAAAGTAATGATATACCGATCGTCATCTGATTCTGAAAAAGTCTCAATTTGCTTAAAATATGGATTTGAAGAAATGCCAAGTTTCTCTGCGTCAAGGCATACAGTTTTTAAATTGTCGACTTGCTTGCCTGCGTAGTTTATCGCATAGCACCTTGTATTAATCAGCCAATTTGTAAATCGATCAACGAATGGTTTATTAATGTGCTCAAAGGAAATTTGCCTTTTAATAGCAAACTGAAATTCTTCTATAATACCCTTAAATCGTTGGTATGATTTAATCCTGCTGTCTGATATGCCAAGTTTCCTCCGGCCTTGTATTTTCCGGGTGTTTGCATTATCTATTATATGCTGGATATGATTCACCAATAAAGATTGATCAGATACCTGAACACGATTAAAACATTCATCAATCTTGCTTTGCAACCATTGGGTATCGATAACGATGCCATTTCCAATTGCATCATTATACTGGGTGTCAATGTAGGCATCTAATTTTTTGAGGTTTGAACTTAACCTTTTATTCTCAGGATTGTTTTGTTTTGGTTTTGAGGTTGTTATACTCCAATCATTGGGATTGATTGTAAAACCCGTTTTTTTCTTGAAAGATACCTGCCTACTAATAGAGAGTCTGACATATATTTGCGCACTCTCAGAACTGCTTTGCAGTAAGAATTTGATTGTTGCCATTTTTTGAGCATTTTGAACTTTTGAACGGTCAAATGTATTTATAAAAACCGGAACGAAAAAATTTAGTCAGCATTTAGTCAGCAAATAATCGATTTCATTAGAATTTATTCTATTTGGTTCGAGAGTTCTATAAAAACGAAAAGCTCCACATTTATAGAGCATTGCGGAATTTTTGAGAGTAATTTGAGGTGTTTGCACCGAGCGCGGATGGTATGAAATTGAATAGTTTCAAGTCCCGCTCTGAGTACAAAAGCTTCAAACTTTGTTTGGAGCTTTTTTTATTTTAATACATTTCATGGCTTCATTTGTTATCAGTAAACGATTTAACGGCGAGTATAAGTTTGTGTTTTCATCGCGCAAAGGCAAAGCAATTTTTACAAGTAACAGTTTTTTGGATTTGCAGCTATGTGAAAAAGCGCTGGAGTATTTGCGCTCAAATGCAGCAAATTTGAACTTCACCAAACATCGCTCGGCTGGAGGTAAATACTTTTTTAAAGTGCTGATAGGTGAAGAAATTCATGCTGTTAGCCGGCGATACACTACCGAGCTACTTTTGGCGAAGGGTATTTCGGAAATTCAGCGAGACGTAGCCAAAGCGGAAATCCTCGATTTTTCGAATGACAGCTTCATCTTCCCTGATATTGAAACCTCAGTATAAGAAATAGTTCTCAGAAATTTTGGACATAAAAAAAGCCACGCATTGCGTGGCTCAATTTTCTTTTCAGATACTAATTACTGAGCTGGAGTAGCTTCAACTTCAGTAGTAGTTGTAGTAGACTCAACTGACATAGTGTCAACTGGCTCAGCGATTACTTCTGGCTCAGCAGTTACTTCTTCAGTTTCGATTGTAGTCTCTTCAACTTTCTCTTCTGATTGCTTGCAAGAAACAACTGTCATAGCAGCAACTAATGCTAAGCTTAAAAATACTTTTTTCATCTTTTTAATTGTAAAAGGTTAATTATTAATTCGAGGCAAAGATATACATTTTTTGATTCCGTAAATTTTTTTCAAATTATTTTTCAAAAAATATTATTTCGTCCGAAAATTCCCTTACCAGCACTATAAACCGTTTGAAATGAATCAGCTAACAGTTTGTTAAATATCGCCACATTTGACAGACGACTATCTTTTACCGGATTTTTTCTTCGGATGAACCAACTTCAATTCGTTGATGATATTCGTCGCGCCGGCATATTTGTCGATAATGAACAGCACATACCGAACGTCTACCATAATGTTTCGCGAGATCGCCGGATCATAATAGATATCGCTCATCGTTCCTTCCCAAACGCGATCGAAGTTCAATCCGATTAAATTTCCATGTGCGTCAATTGCCGGACTTCCGGAGTTTCCACCCGTGGTATGATTGGTTCCGATAAAATTAACCGGCATCTTTCCGTTCTCGCCATACACACCGTAGTCTTTGTTGTTAAACAGGGTTATGAGTTTCTGCGGAACATCAAATTCATAATCTCCTGGAACATATTTCTCCATAACTCCTTCGAGATATGTTACAGGAAGATATTGGGTGGCGTCGCGCGGTGTATAACCAGATACTTTTCCATAAGTCACACGCAACGTGCTGTTGGCATCGGGAAAGATCCTGGCGTCCTTGTTCAATTCCAATTGCGCTTTCATATAATCGCGTTGCAAAGCCGAAATCTTGGTGCTGATCTCTTCATATTTCGGGGCGACATTGTCAAAGTATGAATTGGCCATATCGCGAATCACCGCCATAGCCGGATCATTTTGTAAACGGCCAAGTACGACCGACGTCTCGCCATCGAGAATTTCTTTCAATCCTTCGTAAGTTGTCAGTTTCGATTGTCCGTAAACTTTCGCAGTAAGGTTTTTGGCGTCGATGTTTTTCAGAGAAGCCGGTAAAAATTGCTGCGGTGCTTTGCGTGAATATAAATCGATTAGTTGTTCAAACACCTGCGCATCTACTTCTTTATTAAAATTCTTGTAGAAACCAGACATGTCATTGATCAAATTGTTTTTTCGATCGGTAAAAGACTGCTCGCCACGTGTTTTGTAAACCTGCTCCAACTGATAAAGTTTGAAAGCAGCAGACAATAATTCGGTATTTCGCAGCGCCACTTCGGAAAAATACTCGCGGCTAACAGCATACGGAGTAATCTCGGTATATAGCTTTCCGAATTCAGGCAAAATATTTCCATACTGCGACTGCTTGCCCGCCTTGGTCACTTTTTGCGCAAATGCCTTTTCATCATTCTGCTTAATCCCGATTGCATTTGACTTCTTTAAACCTTGGGTTTCGCCAATCCATTTTTTCCAGTAATTGGCAACACTGGCGAATTTTGAAGCGTACTGTATTTTGATTGTCGGATCTTTTCGCATAAAACCGTCCTGAACTTTCAGAGCAGCGTCGCGTATTTCAATTCGCGCCGGATTTAAATCATTCACAATCTGCTCGACTGCGACTGCGGGAAGATATTCAGATGTCCGTCCAGGATATCCGAAAACCAAAGTGAAATCGTCCTGTGCCACACCATCAAGGGATATCGGCAGAAAGTGCTTTGGCGTATATGGAATATTGTCTTTCGAATATTCGGCAGGGCGGTTGTTTTTGTCGGCGTAAATACGGAACAATGCAAAATCACCCGTATGCCGCGGCCATACCCAGTTGTCTGTATCCGAACCGAATTTCCCTACCGATGACGGCGGAGCACCCACAAGCCTGATGTCTTTGTAAGTTTCGGTTACGAATAACATATACTGATTTCCTTCATAAAACGTACGTACTTTATTCTCCTGCCAGGCTTCTTTCGGAAATGAAGTATTCAATGCGCTTATGTTCTGTTCGATTCTTTTTCTTTTCTCATCTTCGTTTGTGATAGAAGAACTTCCTTCAAGAATCTGCGCCGTGACATCTTCTATTTTGATGATGAATGTCACCTCAAGATTTTTGTTTGGCAATTCATCCTCCATTTTCATTGCCCAAAATCCGTCGGTCAGATAGTCATTGTCGACAGTTGAATGGCTTTGAATCTGACTGTAACCGCAATGGTGATTGGTTAAAATTAGGCCTTTTGGCGAAATTACTTCGGATGTACAACCGCCGTTGAAATGTGGAATGGCATCTTTTAAACTCGATTTGTTGACGCTGTAAATATCCTCGGCCGACATTTTCATGCCCAGGTTTTTCATTTCTTTTTCATTCATCCCTTTCAATAAGGAAGGGATCCACATGCCGCCTTGTTGCGCCTGTGCCTGAAAAACAATTAATAAAAGAAACAGTTGTAAGAATCTCATACGAGTAGATTTAATGATTTTTTGTTTTAAATGTAGCCGCCGCAATATACGACTTAAGAATATTTTGACCGAATGTTTGTGCTGCTACCGATTGTGTTTTAACAATTATTTCGCAGCCCCAATATAGTTGATGATAGTATCAGTAGCGTTTTTATTCATTTGGACGAATGTCGAACAGATATTTCCTTTTTCACTTCGGATGTCGGCATTGACAATCAGGCTGTCTAGGCTTTCATTCAATGATTGCTGATTTGATATACTCAGACAACCGCCCAGCTTTACCAGCGCTGTCGCTTCTTCAAAGTGGGAATAATTTGGTCCGATCACGATCGGGATGCCAAAAGTAGCCGGCTCCAATATGTTATGAACACCCGGATTCCCGAATCCGCCGCCCACGTAAGCAATGTCGGCATAACTGTATATTTTAGTCAGTATTCCAATAGTATCGATGATGAATACCTCAAATTCCGCGAGATTTTTTGATCCCATTTCCGAGAAAAGCACTGTTTTTCGCTCGATTGAATTCTGCAATTCGGCGATCTGATCTGCCTTTATATTATGCGGAGCAACGATAAATTTCACCTCATGTGATGTCCCGTTGATATAATTGACGAGCAACGATTCATCTTTCGGCCACGAACTGCCAACAACTATCGCCAATTTACCTCCAAGAAACTCTTCAATGAACGGCAGTGCATTGTCCTTTTCAAGAATGTGGGCAACCCGGTCGAACCGGGTGTCACCCGACACCGTAATATTGGTATAACCCAACCCCGTGAGTAATTTTTTGGAGGTGTCATTCTGAACAAAAAAATGCTCAAATGACTGCAGTGCTTTACGGTAAAAACCACCAAACCACTTGAAAAACGGCTGACTTTCCCTAAAAATCCCGGATATAAGAAAGGTTCGTGTCTTTTGCTTCCTGAGCTCATGAAGATAATTCGGCCAAAATTCATATTTGATGAAAAATGCCAATTCAGGTTGCAGAGCATCCAAAAATCGTCTTGCATTTTGCGTTGTATCAAGTGGGAGATAAATCGTCAAATCGGCTACCGTATTATTTTTCCGAACCTCATATCCCGAAGGAGAGAAGAATGTCAGAACGATCTTATGCAAAGGATAGATCTCCTTGATTTGTTCGATGACCGGGAGGCCTTGTTCATATTCGCCCAATGACGCCGCGTGGAACCATATGGTGCGATCGGTTTGGTTTATGGCAGCTTGCAACTGCGGAATAACATCCTTTCGCCCCTCAACGAAAAGCTTCATCTTCGGATTGAATTTGGCGATGATCTTCAGCAGAAATTCGGCAGCAATCACAAGTAAATTATAGACAAAAAACATGGTAGATCAATTGTGTCGCTAAAATACATCACTTTACAGATTATCCATTGCCGAAGCTCATTTAATTAGTAGTTTTGTAATGCTTTAATCTACATTTTATGAAGAAAATTCAAATGGTCGACCTCAAAGGCCAATACGAAAATATTAAATCACAAGTCAACGAATCGATACAGGAAGTTCTTGATACCAATACGTATATCAACGGTCCGCAAGTGCATTTGTTTCAGGAAAATCTTCAGCAATACCTAAAGGTAAAACACGTGATTCCGTGTGCAAACGGCACCGACGCACTACAAATCGCAATGATGGGCCTCGATCTGAAACCCGGCGACGAAGTCATCACAGCCGATTTCACTTTTGCAGCCACCGTCGAAGTGATCGCATTATTGCAACTAACTCCGGTTCTGGTCGATGTCGATGCCGATACATTCAATATTTCCATTTCCGCAATTGAAAAAGCCATTACATCCAAAACCAAAGCGATCGTTCCCGTGCATTTGTTTGGTCAGGCTGCCAATATGGACGCGATAATGGAACTCGCTCAAAAACATAACTTGTATGTAATCGAAGATAATGCGCAGGCAATCGGCGCAAATTACAAATCGGCCGACGGTACGAAACGTCAGGCCGGAACAATCGGCCATGTCGCATCCACATCGTTTTTCCCATCCAAAAATCTCGGATGCTACGGCGACGGCGGTGCGATTTTCACCAACGACGACCAGCTCGCACACAAGATCCGCGGCATCGTAAACCACGGAATGTACGTGCGGTACCACCACGATGTCGTTGGCGTAAATTCGCGCCTCGACAGCATTCAGGCCGGTGTTTTGAACGCTAAGTTGCCAAAGCTTGACGAGTATAACAAAGCCCGGCAACAGGCGGCGAAAAAATATTCGGAACTATTAAAACATCCGAAAATCATCACGCCAGTAGTTACCGGCGACAAGGATAGCCACGTTTTCCATCAGTACACGTTGAGAATAATCGATGCCGATCGCGACGCGTTGATGCAACATCTGCTCGACAAAAACATTCCGTGCGCCATTTATTACCCGATTCCGCTGCATTCGCAAAAAGCGTACGCCGATTCACGATACAACGAAGCCGATTTTCCGATCACGAATCAATTGGTCAAAGAAGTGCTTTCACTGCCGATGCACACCGAACTCGACGATGAACAGATCACTTTTATAACCGGCAGTATTCTTGAATTTTTGAAATAATAAGGAGCTTTTTCCCGCTTTCCGCTGCAATCTTTTTGTTTGCTTCGCCGCTCAAAAAGGATTTCCGCTGCAATCGGGGCTAGGGCATCTGAACTGAAATAAGCTATGAAAATATTAGTCACCGGCGGCCTCGGATTTATAGGTTCGCACACAGTCGTCGAACTGCAAAACGAAGGCTACGATGTGGTCATCATCGATAATTTATCCAATTCATCTACCGAAGTACTTGACGGCATCACCGCCATAACAGGAAAAGTTCCGATTTTCGAAAAACTTGACCTGCGCGAAAAAGCGTCGGTGAAGCAATTTTTTGAAAAACACCGCGACCTGTCGGGGATAATCCATTTCGCAGCTTCGAAA
>JADMKR010000014.1 GCA_015478765.1 Flavobacterium sp. | reverse complement strand
CGACATCGTTACCCTAAATGTATTGGAGAGCTTTTTATTGGATTATCCCGGATGTTTGCTGGTGGTTTCTCACGACCGATATTTCATGGACAAGATCGTGGATCACCTGTTTGTGTTCCGTGGTGAAGGCGTAATTGAGGATTTTCCCGGCAACTATTCCGATTTCCGAGCTTATGAGGACAGTGCCGATGTACAGCAGAAGGAAGATAATAAAGTGGAGAAAAAGGCTTGGAAACAAAACAATCCAACCGGAAATCTCACATTCAATGAACAAAAGGAATTTCAAAAGATTGAAAAGGAAATAAAAGATCTCGAACTCCAAAAAATCGGAATCGAGAAAATGTTTACCAATGGCCAGGTGGGCGATGCTGATATCGAACGACGCGCCCACGAATTACAGGTACTGATTAAAAATATTGAGTCAAAGGAAGCACGATGGTTCGAGCTATCGGCTAAAATGGAAGGTTGATACCATGCTTTTCCAAATAAAATCATATTTGAATTTCTTGTGGCGATCTACCAATCAGCACGGCATCCACTCGCCTTTTGTGTATAATCTGGTGACGAAATGCTTTTATGACAAAAAAGATTATCCCGAATACAAGATCCTGGATCAGTATAGAAAATCATTGTTGAACAACAAGTCTGAAATTAGCGTAACCGATTTCGGGGTGGGGTCCAAGGTTTTTAAATCGAATGTGCGCAGCATAGGAGCTATTGCACGAAATGCTGGAATTACAGAAAAACGTGCGCATTTACTGCTCAGGATCGCGTGCTATTTGGACGCAAAGGATATTTTAGAAGTCGGAACATCGGTTGGCCTTGCTACTGCAGCATTGTCGTTGGCCAATAAAAACAGTGTAATTACGTCGCTCGAAGGTTGTCCGGCCACCGCCGCCGTCGCAGCATCGGCGTTGAATAAGATATCACATAATGTAAAGGTGGTGGAAACTGAGTTTTCATTGTTTCTCTCCTCGGAAGCGGTGCATAAGAAATTCGATCTCATTTATTTTGATGGCAATCACAGTAAAGCCGCCACCTTAAAATACGTCGAAATGCTATTACCGACGGTTAGAAATGAAACGGTTTGGATTTTTGACGACATACATTGGTCGGATGAAATGCAGCAGGCTTGGTGCGAAATTCAAGCGCATCCGTTGGTAAGGGTAACCATCGATACATATCAATGGGGAATTGTTTTCTTTAGGCGTGAACAGGAAAAAGAGAATTTCGCGGTACGAGTGTAGCTGGTGAAAATCGCTGCCAATTTCTTTAGAAAAACAATGGACTTGGCAGTTCATATTAATACATTAAAAATCATTTATGTTATTAAGGACCTTTTGCTTTACTAAAAGACCTCAATATTTTTAATGTTCAGATTAAAAATGCTGTGTCCACAATTAAAAGGCAGTAATTTATCCTTCTTTTTAAAATATTTACCCAAAAAAAATGACAGCCGTTAGACTGTCATTTTCCTGAACTAAATAATTAACTATTTTTTCGCTTCAGCGTTTTCTTCAGATTTAGCACCCATCCTGTTAACCGTAAGCATTGGGCCAAATTTAACTTTCAAACCGGCGATTGCACGGTTGTCTTCACCTGATAAACCTTCGTTTTCAACAGTGTTTTTTCTTGTGTCAAGTGCCTCATACCAAAGTTTGATTTTATCCCAATCTTCTCTTGAATATGAATCTTTGTTTCTTTCGACAGTGTGAACGAATTGCTGATAAACGCTATGGATATTATCTTTATTTACCCAGGCAAATGTCATCTCGTTACCAATCATATTACTACCGAATAACGAAGTTTGCAATTCACCACCGCCAGCATTAGCTTTTTCATTGTCAATTTCAGCTTGGATCTTAGCACGCATCTGCTCATATTTAGCACGGCTTGCATCAAGACGTTCTTGTGCTGCGTCACGGTCTTTCATATCGGCTAAAGCAGCTTCTGCTTCGCTGGTTCTTCGTTGGTAGTCAGCTTCGATACTTTCCCAGTTTTGTCTCGCGTCGGCCGACTCTACATTTCCTAATGAGTCAACATACGTCACATAGGATTCAACAGTTGTCTCTGCTCTGGTCTCCGCTTCATCCTTACACGAAGTAAAACCGGCAGCGATTACGGCCATTCCTAATAAAAAATTTGTACTTTTCATGATTATTGGTTTAGATTAATTTAATGGCTAATTTATATAATAACTGAAGAAATATCACAATTTAACTTAAAAAATTATGACTACTTTAATAAATAATATTATTTCTTATAAATATATAACAAATAATGAAAACTATGTAATACATAGTGTGCTTTTATGGACTATTTAGATTGAAATACTAAATTTTACTCACTATTTTTGTATGCAATGACACCACTGATAAAAATTACAGCTATAAAACGCGATTTCGTTCTTGGAAATGAGATAGTTTACGTACTGAAAGGAATTGATCTTCAAATTAACAAAGGCGAATATGTAGCACTGATGGGCCCATCCGGCTCGGGAAAATCTACGTTGATGAACCTTTTAGGATGCCTTGATACGCCCACTTCGGGCGAATACATATTAAATGGTAAAGATGTGAGTAAGATGTCAGATGACGAGCTTGCCGACATCCGAAATCGGGAAATCGGATTCGTATTTCAGACTTTCAATCTTCTTCCGCGAACAACAGCCCTCGACAATGTTGCCTTACCGATGATTTACGCCGGATATTCCAAAAGCGACAGGCGCACCCGCGCGACCGAAGTCCTTGAACAAGTTAGCCTGGCCGATCGTATGGACCATCAACCCAACCAATTATCAGGAGGACAGCGACAAAGGGTCGCGATTGCCCGTGCATTGGTAAACAAGCCATCGATTATATTAGCCGATGAACCGACCGGAAACCTGGACAGCAAAACATCCATCGAAATCATGCAACTGTTCAATGCCATACATAAAAGTGGCAATACAGTAATATTGGTGACACATGAGGAAGACATCGCAGCGTATGCCCACAGAGTCATCCGTTTGCGGGATGGCATTATCGAAAGCGACACCATAAATCCTACCCCACATCTATGAAAGTATATACCAAGACAGGCGATAAAGGAACTACCGCATTATTTGGCGGGACCCGCGTTCCCAAAGACCATATAAGGATCGATAGTTATGGTACGATCGACGAGCTCAACTCCCATATTGGATTAGTACGCGACCAAAATATTGCTCCGGTTCACAAAGAAATTCTACAGCGTATACAGGATAGATTATTTACGATAGGAGCTATTCTGGCGACGCCGCCTGATAAGCAGGTCATGAAAAATGGAAAGGAGCGACTCAACATACCCCTAATTTCAGAAGCCGACGTATCGGTCCTTGAAAGTGCAATCGACACTATGGAAGCAAATCTTCCTCCTATGACACATTTTGTTCTGCCGGGAGGCCATCCCACCGTGTCACATTGTCATATAGCGAGATGTGTTTGTCGCCGCGCCGAACGATTGGCAGTGAAATTAAACCATCAGGAACCGGTCGATTCGATGGCAATTACCTACCTGAACCGCCTTTCTGACTTTCTTTTTGTGCTGGCACGGATGTTGTCTGCCGAGCTTGGCGCCGAAGAAATTAAATGGGTTCCCGCAAAAACACATTAAAATTACTGGATGAAGCGCATTGGAAAATAACATGCTTTTTATCTGTATTATTTCCAAATCGTGGCAGTGGCTCAATTTTCTTTTCAAATTATTGACTATCAAACGATTACACTTACGTTCTTATCTTTTTTTAAAATATATTAAATTTTACTTGACAATTTGAGTATTAAATTTATTTTTGCATAAACTTAAATCGACAGAAGATGTACTGGACATTAGAATTGGCATCCTACCTAAGCGACGCCCCGTGGCCTGCAACCAAAGATGAACTTATTGACTATGCCATCCGTGCCGGTGCTCCGCTCGAGGTTGTTGAAAACCTTCAGTCTATTGAGGACGAAGGCGAGATATATGAATCAATGGAGGAAATTTGGCCCGACTATCCAACCGACGAGGATTATCTTTGGAACGAGGATGAATATTAAAAAATAAAACCATCTTAAAAGTCTCTAGCGAGGCTTTTTTTTTGCGTAAATTTGCACACTTAATTACATAAAAGCATGAGTCTTATCAATAGTTTACTGAAGGTTTTCGTTGGTGATAAATCCCAGAAGGATGTTAAAGCACTACAGGGAACTTTACAAAAAATAAAAGGTTTTGAAGAGTCGCTGGCCGCACTTTCGCACGATGATCTTCGCGCTAAAACAGCAGAATTTAAAAAAGCAATACAAGCCGCACGCGCCGATAAAGATTCAAAAATCGAAAATTTGAAGAAACAGGTGGAATCGGTTGAAGATATCGACAAGCGTGAGGATATTTATGTTGAAATCGACGCTTTGGAAAAAGAAGCGTACGAAATCTCCGAAAAAACACTTAATGATTTACTTCCGGAAGCTTTTGCCGTAGTCAAAGAAACAGCACGACGCTTTAAAGACAACACTCAAATAAAAGTTACAGCCACCGCCAAAGATCGGGAATTGTCTGCCAGCAAAAACTACATTACACTGGAAGGCGACACCGCGGTTTGGGCAAATTCATGGAATGCAGCGGGTAAAGAAATTACCTGGGATATGATTCATTACGACGTTCAGCTAATTGGTGGTATGGTCCTGCATTCAGGTAAAATTGCCGAAATGCAAACTGGTGAAGGTAAAACTTTGGTGGCAACCCTTCCGCTTTATTTAAATGCGCTTACCGGAAACGGCGTGCATCTGGTCACCGTCAACGATTACCTTGCTAAACGTGACAGTAGCTGGAAAGCTCCTTTATTCGAATTTCACGGACTCACAGTAGATTGTATCGATAACCATCAACCAAACTCCGAAGGACGCCGTCGCGCTTACGAAGCCGATATCACCTACGGAACCAATAATGAATTTGGCTTCGATTACTTGCGGGACAATATGGCTCACTCTCCATCAGATCTTGTGCAACGCAAGCATAATTATGCCATCGTCGATGAGGTCGATTCAGTTTTGATTGATGATGCGCGAACGCCTTTGATCATTTCCGGCCCTGTTCCGCAAGGTGACCGACACGAATTCAACGAACTCAAACCAAAAATCGAGCGACTTGTAACCATGCAACGCCAATTGGCAAATGGTTTTCTGGCTGAAGCTAAAAAACTGATTAAGGAAGGCAACACAAAAGACGGTGGGTTCAACCTGCTTCGCGCCTACCGATCAATGCCGAAAAACAAAGCGCTCATTAAATTCCTCAGTGAAGAGGGTATTCGGCAATTGCTGCAAAAAACTGAGAATCAGTACATGCAGGACAACAATCGGGACATGCATCTTATCGATGCCGAATTGTACTTTGTAATCGAAGAGAAAAACAATCAGGTCGAACTTTCCGATAACGGTATCAAATTTCTTTCCTCAGATACCGATGATGACTTTTTCGTACTTCCGGATATCGGTTCCGAGATCGCTCGTATCGAAAAAATGAAACTCGAAAAGGACGCCGAAGCCGAAGAAAAAGAAAAGCTGTTCCAGGATTTCTCGGTGAAAAGCGAACGCATCCACACGCTGACGCAACTGCTTAAAGCTTATTCGCTATTTGAAAAAGATGTCGAGTATGTAATCATGGACAACAAAATTATGATTGTCGATGAGCAAACCGGCCGTATCATGGAAGGCCGTCGCTATTCCGACGGATTGCATCAGGCGATTGAAGCCAAGGAAAACGTCAAAATCGAAGCTGCCACCCAAACTTTTGCGACAGTTACGCTTCAAAACTATTTCAGGATGTACAGCAAACTTTCGGGAATGACCGGAACTGCGGTTACCGAAGCTGGCGAACTATGGACAATCTATAAGTTGGATGTGGTCGAAATTCCAACCAATAAACCAATGGCGCGAAAGGATAAAGAAGACCTTATTTATAAAACTACCCGCGAAAAATTCAACGCGGTCATTGAAGACGTTACGCAGTTATCCCAAGCAGGAAGACCGGTTCTGATCGGAACTACGTCTGTCGAGATTTCGGAATTATTGAGCCGTATGCTGAAGATGCGAAATATTCCTCACAACGTTTTGAACGCCAAAATGCACAAGCAGGAAGCGCAGATAGTAGAGGAAGCGGGTAAGGCCGGCGTCGTAACCATTGCCACCAATATGGCCGGTCGTGGAACCGATATTAAATTGTCACCTGAAGTAAAAGCCGCAGGCGGACTGGCGATTGTTGGTACCGAACGACATGATTCACGGCGCGTTGACCGTCAGCTAAGAGGTCGGGCGGGTCGACAGGGAGATCCGGGAAGTTCGCAGTTTTATGTATCCCTAGAGGATAATTTGATGCGATTGTTCGGCTCCGAACGCGTATCCAAAGTTATGGACCGAATGGGACTTAAAGAAGGTGAAGTTATTCAGCATTCGATGATGACCAAATCAATTGAGCGTGCACAGAAAAAAGTCGAAGAAAATAATTTCGGTGTTCGTAAGCGTTTGCTTGAATATGATGATGTTATGAATGCGCAACGTGAGGTTGTCTACAAGCGACGACGTCACGCACTTCACGGTGAACGACTTAAAGTCGATATAGCCAATATGATGTATGACACATGTGAGTTGATCACATCACAAAATAAAGCGGCTCTCGACTTTAAGAATTTCGAGTTTGAATTGATCCGATATTTCTCAATTACTTCACCTGTCAGCGAAAGCGAGTTTGATAAAATCAACGAAATTGAATTAACCGGCAAAGTCTACAAAGCGGCACTTCAGTATTATACCGAAAAAACGGAACGCAGCGCACGGGAATCATTTCCGATAATCAAAAATGTGTATGAGGATAAAGGCAATCAGTACGAACGTATTGTAGTTCCGTTTACCGATGGCGTCAAGACCTTGAGCGTGGTTACTAATCTGGAAAAAGCATATCAAACCGAGGGTAAACAACTGATTGCCGATTTCGAGAAAAACATCACACTTGCTATTGTCGACGAAGCATGGAAAAAGCATTTGCGAAAGATGGACGAACTGAAACAGTCGGTGCAATTGGCTGTTCACGAACAAAAGGATCCGTTGCTGATATATAAATTTGAAGCATTTAAATTGTTCAGTAATATGTTGAACGGTGTCAATAAAGAGGTAATTTCATTCCTGTTCAAAGGTGATCTGCCGCAACAGCAAACTCAAAACATTCAAGAAGCACGGGAATTGCCGAAGAAGGAAAATTATAAGACTTCCAAGGATGACACTCCGGATGCACGTTCAGCCGCTGCCCAGAATCGTGAAGCTGGTCAAACGCAGCCACGTCAGGTAACAGAAACAATCGTCCGGGAAGTGCCCAAAATAAGTCGCAACGAGAATGTCACCATCAAAAACGTTATGACCGGCAAAACCGAAACCATGAAATATAAAAAAGCCGAAGCCTATTTAAGCAAAGGCGAATGGGTTTTGGTTAGCGAATAATACTTTGACTATTTTACCATAAAAGCGCAGTTCATCACTGCGCTTTTTTTATTATCCGGAACTTAAAATAATCCTATATTTACCTGTCCAACATCAAATATCAAAACCATGGCAAAAAGTCACGACGCTAAAAAAACAGCAAAGAAAGAGCCTTTGAAAACCGCAAAGGAAAAGAAGGAAGAAAAGAGGGACAAAAAGAATAGCCCGAAACGAGATTAACAAAAAAGCCACCATATAACCGGTGGCTTTTCCATCTCAAAAAATAAACAAAAATTAAATTTACAACCTGCCCCCAAGCAGGTTGGTATGGTAAAACTATAATTCATTCGGCAGTATGGCAATACGGCACATGCCGTATTTAATTTGAATCGGGAAGTATTTTTCCGGGATTGAGTATTCCTGTCGGGTCAAATAAATCCTTAATCCCTTTCATCAGTTGCAAACTCGTATTTCCAAAAGCTATATCCATGTAATTTTTTTGTACATAACCAATGCCGTGTTCGCCCGAAAGTGTCCCTCCTAAGCTGACAGTAAGTTGAAAAATTTCCCTGATTCCCAATGGAACGTTCAGTTCCCAGTCGGCATCCGACATTTCTCCTTTTACAATATTGACGTGTAAATTTCCGTCACCCGCATGGCCGTAACAAACAGATTTGAAACCGTACCTGCCACCAATGTCTTTAATTCCTTTTAAAAGAGCAGGCAACTCATAACGTGGGACAACCGTATCCTCTTCTTTGTAGATCGAATGCGACTTGACC
>JADMKR010000013.1 GCA_015478765.1 Flavobacterium sp. | reverse complement strand
TGACAACATCAAACCGCTGGCAGGAAACCGTTGATAAAAAAATCCTGGCCACCGATTCCCTTGGCAATCCGTTTACGTATGACTTCTATTTCGGCAACACCGGACTGATCGACATTTTCAATCCCGCAGGCCGCGATTGGTTCTGGAACATTTATAAGGATTTGGCGGATAAAGGCGTAGCCGGAATCTGGGGCGATCTTGGCGAACCCGAAGTGCATCCATCGGCATTGCAGCACGCAACAGGCTCAGCCGATGAAGTCCACAATATTTATGGTCACAATTGGGCGAAACTAATTTTCGACGGCTACAAAAAAGATTTCCCGAACCAGCGTCCGTTTATTTTGATGCGGTCGGGTTATTCAGGGTCGCAGCGATATGGTATGATTCCGTGGAGCGGCGATGTGAACCGAACCTGGGGCGGACTTTCGGGCCAGCCAGAAATATCATTGCAGATGGGAATGCAGGGACTCGCATACATGCATTCCGATTTAGGCGGATTTGCCGGGGCGAATCTCGACGACGAACTCTACACGCGCTGGCTTCAGTACGGAGTATTCCAGCCGATCTTCCGTCCGCATGCGCAGGAAGACGTGCCATCGGAACCGGTTTTTCGAAGTGAAAAAACTAAAAACCTGGCGCGAAAAGCCATAGAGCTTCGCTACCAAATGTTGCCGTATAATTATACTCTGGCATTCGAAAACAGTCAAAAAGGCACTCCGCTGATGCAGCCATTGTTTTTCGACGAACCTCAAAATCAGCGCGCGCTGCTGACCTCATCAACCTATTTATGGGGAAATGATATTTTAGTGACCCCGGTCATGGAACCGGCAGTTAAGTCGGTCGCTGTGCAATTCCCAACAGGCAATAACTGGTTTGATTTTTATTCCGATGAAAAACATGCTGGCGGCGTTACGAAAAATGCTCCAACTTCAGAAAATCATATTCCCATATTTATCCGCGGTGGCGCAATTATTCCGCTGGCAGAATTAGTTCAAACGACTGATCACTATTCGCTTGATAAATTTGAACTCCACTTCTATTTCGATCCATCGGTTACATCAAGTACAGGTAAAATATACCATGACGACGGAATGACGCCCGAAGCTTATGAAAAAGGCCTGTACGAATTGCTGTGTTTCGGTAGCAAACTTCAAGAAAAACGACTTTCGATTTCGCTGGAAAACAAAAAAGGCACACAGGCTAAAGCTGTTAATAGGAGCGTCCGACTGGTGGTTCACAACATAATCTCGAAACCAAAAAACATCAGCATCAACGGCAAAAAACAAAGAATCGACTGGAACAAAAAAGAAAATTTGCTTGAAATTGACGTACTTTGGGAAAAAGAAACATCTAACTACATCAATATCGAATTTGCAAAATGATGAAAAATTATATTTTAATGGCTATATGCGCACTGTTCGGGGTTAGTGAACTTCAGGCTCAGCAAAAGGCCAAAGATAATTTCGTATGGGAAGCTGCCAATGTCTATTTTCTGCTAACCGACCGGTTTAACAACGGCGACAAATCAAATGATATTAATTTCGGCCGAACCGAAACGCCGGCTCCGCTACGCGGTTTCCAGGGTGGCGACATCCGCGGGATCATCCAAAAAATTGACGAAGGTTATTTCGACCGCCTCGGCATCAATGCAATCTGGTTTACGCCTGTACTGGAACAAATCCACGGCGGGGTTGACGAAGGAACCGGGCTCTCTTTCGGTTTTCACGGCTACTGGACACGCGACTGGACGGCATTGGATCCGAATTTCGGAACTGAACAGGATCTGGCAGAACTCGTATCCAAAGCACATTCACGCGGCATCCGGATAATTATGGACGCGGTGATCAATCATACCGGACCGGTGACCGAAAAAGATCCTGTTTGGCCAGCCGACTGGGTACGCACCGGGCCGCAATGTGATTATAAAACGTTTGAAGGAAATACGGCCTGTACGTTGGTTGCAAATCTTCCTGACATTAAAACTGAAAGCGACGCACCTGTCGAACTACCCGCAGCGTTGATCGCAAAATGGAAATCTGAAGGGCGTTACGAAGCGGAAATGAAGAGTCTGGAGGAATTTTTTACTCGAACCGGATATCCCAGAGCCCCGCGATTCTACATCATCAAATGGTTAACCGACTACATTGCAAAATACGGCATCGATGCCTATCGCGCCGATACTGTGAAGCATACCGAAGAGTCGGTTTGGGGCGAATTCAAGTCGCAATGCAATTACGCATTCCAGCAGTGGAAGAAGAGCAATCCCAACAGCGTTCTTAACGATGATGAATTTTACCTGATAGCGGAAGTTTACAATTACGGCATCAGCTCAGGAACAGATTTCGACTTTGGCGACCGAAAAGTCAATTATTTCGAAAATGGTTTCAACAGCATGATCAATTTCGAATTTAAGTATGATGCACAAAAGGATTACGAGCATATTTTCTCAAAATATTCGAAGAAACTTAATAACGAACTCGAATATTATGCGATAATGAATTACGTTTCTTCGCATGACGACGGTTCGCCATTCGATGCTAACAGGAAAAAACCGTACGAAAGCGCGACTAAACTTTTGTTGTCACCCGGGATGTCGCAGGTTTATTATGGCGATGAATCGGCGCGGCTGCTGGTAGCCGACGAGGCCCAGGGCGACGCGAAATTGCGCACGCCAATGAACTGGGATGCGACCGCAAACGATTCCGAGACAAAAAAAATCCTCGAACACTGGCAAAAACTCGGTCAGTTCAGAAAAAACCATCCTGCTGTGGGTGCGGGCATACACAAGCGCCTACGCCAATCGCCATACGTCTTCAGCCGTGGCTACGATGACGGGACCATCAGCGACCGCGTAATCATTGCACTGGATCTGCCAAAAGGAGAAAAGGAAATTCCGGTAGAATCGCTGTTCGCAACCGGGACAATTCTACGCGACGCTTATTCGGGAAAAGAAGTCAAAGTGCGGCGCGACCGCGTGGTGATCGACACCGAGTTTGATATCGTACTGCTCGAAAAGCTTTAATTCGATTGCGTACCTTTGCGTAAAAAGCAATGATGATTATCGGACATCGCGGTGCGCGTGGACATTCGCCTGAAAACACAATTGCATCGTTTCAAAAAGTGATTCTGATGAATGTTGGCGCAATTGAATTCGACGTTCATCTCAGCGCCGATGGTGAGATCATTGTGATCCACGACGAGACCGTCGACCGAACTACAGCCGGCAAAGGACTTGTAAAGGAAATGACACTGCAGCTACTCGGCGAACTTAGGATTGACGGCCGACATAAAATCCCGACATTATCGCAGGTTTTCGACCTTGATGAAAAAATCGTGATGAATGTCGAATTAAAAGTTGCGGAAACTGCAGAACCTGTCGTGAAATTAATTGAAGAATATGTAAATAATCGCCATCGGAATTATGGGCAGTTCCTGGTATCATCATTCGACTGGAACGCGCTGCAAAATGTGCGAAAATTAAACCCTGAGATTCCGTTAGGGGTCCTGACTTATACAGATCTTGACCTTGCAATTGGCTTTGCCGAACATATTGATGCCGAAACGATACATCCGCACTTTCATCTATTGACATCCGAAAACACTGCAATGATGCAGCAAAAAGGGTTTAAAGTCTTCACCTGGACCGTCAATGAACCCGAAGATATTGCTATGATCAAATCTTTTTCGCCGGATGGCATTATCACCGATTTCCCCGACAGAATATGAAAAATTACGATATCATCATTGTTGGTGGCGGCGCTGCCGGCTTTTTCGCGGCAATCAATGCAGCCGAAATGAATCCGAAGCTAAAAATCGCCATTCTCGAACGCGGCAAGGAAGTACTGACAAAAGTCAGGATATCGGGCGGCGGTCGGTGCAATGTAACGCACGCCTGTTTTGAACCGAATGAGCTTGTCAAGAATTATCCGCGTGGCGAAAAAGAACTGCGCGGACCTTTCCACAGTTTCGCGGCGGGCAATACTATTGAGTGGTTTGAACGGCACGGCGTCGCATTAAAAACCGAAGAGGATGGGAGAATGTTCCCGGTGTCCGATTCATCACAAACTATCATCGACTGTTTTAACACAGCGGTACAAAAACTTAAAATCGATGTGCTCACCATCCAAAGTGTCCAATCGGTATTTAAAGCAGATGGTTATTGGAAAGTCGACACGCAGAATGATACTTACAAATGCGACAAATTAATTTTCGCTACCGGAAGCAATCCGAAGATCTGGGAATTGCTGCAACAAATTAATCATTCGATCATCGCGCCTGTACCCTCTCTTTTTACGTTTAATATAAAAGACAAACGGATAATCGATCTGCCGGGAATTTCTGCCTTGGCTACGGTGTCGGTCAAAGGGACAAAATTAAGTTCGAGCGGACCGTTACTGATCACACATTGGGGATTGAGCGGGCCGGCAGTTTTAAAACTTTCTGCTTGGGGCGCCCGGATTTTAAATGATAAAAATTATCAATTTAACATCATCGTCAACTGGCTGAACGATCTGGATTCGGACGATGCCGAAACACAATTGCGTGACATCAAACTTGAAAACGCAAAGAAAACCGTCGTGGGCAAATCGCCTTTTGATTTCCCAAACCGATTGTGGCAGAACCTGGTAAAATCGGCCGGAATTTCTGACGAAGTGAAATGGGCCGATCTGACAAAATCCGAATTGCAAAAACTGATCGCCGAATTAACCGCCAGCGTTTTCAACGTGAACGGGAAAAGTACTTTTAAGGAGGAATTCGTTACTGCGGGCGGAATCGATCTAAGGGAAATCAACTTCAAAACCATGCAGAGTAAAATTCACGACAACCTGTATTTTGCTGGTGAGATCGTCAACATCGACGCGATTACCGGCGGTTTCAATTTTCAGAATGCGTGGACGAGCGGATTCATCGTTGCCAGATCGATCACCGAAGAATTATCGGTTTAGCCACCAAAGTGATCCGTTCAGAATAGTTGCGAATGTGACCCAAAGCAAATACGGAATGAACAGATAGCCTGAAAATCGGTTGATTTTCCCAAACTGCACATAGGTTTCATAAATCATTAGCCATAATATGACGATTTCGATCAACGCAAGCAGCGGATTCCGTAATCCGAAAAACAATATCGACCACAATGCATTCAATGCGAGCTGGATGGCGAAAAACAACAGCGCTTTCCTTACCAATTCGCGCTTTACATCGATTTGATCCCATACGAGCCCGGCTGCGATTCCCATCATCACATAAAGTGTCGACCAAACCGGACTGAAAATCCAAGCCGGCGGGTTGAACCACGGCTTTACAAGTGTTGGAAACCATTCTTCGGTTCCCGAGCGGGTTGCGATGGAAGACATATAGCCAACTGCGAGACAGGTAGCAACCATTATCAGAATCTTTAGATATTTGTTCATTGATTTTTTATTTCAAGTTACGCAAAAGTTGCAACTTGGCCAGTTTATGAGTAAATAATTTATCTTTGCACAAACTGAAAAAATGTCTCCATCTGATTTTATTCCGAAGCCGCATGACACCGAATTCTCCGGCGGTAAATTCACTTCCAGTGCGCCGAGTAACATAGCCTTAATAAAATATTGGGGCAAAAAGGCAAATCAGATTCCGGCCAATCCGTCGCTGTCCTTTACGCTTCAGAGTTGTAAAACGATCACCACACTCGAATTCAACACTAAAGAAAATGACGGCGAATTTTCGGTCGACCTGTTTTTAGACCAACAAAGAAAAGACGATTTCAAACCCAAAGTTTTGCAGTTTTTTGCACGCGTCGAAAAATACCTGCCATTCTTAAAAGAATATCATTTTACGATCAACACTCACAACACTTTTCCGCACAGTTCCGGGATCGCGTCATCGGCATCGGGAATGGCGGCGCTTGCGGTCAATTTGATGGAAATCGAACGCGTATTAAATCCGCAGATGACGGATGAGTATTTTTATAAAAAGGCGTCATTTTTAGCCCGGCTCGGATCGGGAAGCGCGTGCCGAAGTGTAAAAGGCAGAATCGTTTCGTGGGGTGAACATAACGAGATTCAAGGAAGTTCGGACCTGTTTGGCGTAACATTGAAGGATAACGTTCACGCCGATTTCGAGAATTATCAGGATACGATATTGCTGGTCGATAAAGGTGAAAAGACAGTTTCAAGTACTGCAGGTCATGATTTGATGCACAATCATCCGTTTGCTGACAACCGGTTTGCGCAGGCACATGTCAATTTATCAAATTTACGCAATGCGTTGATTGATGGCGATCTGACCAAGTTCATTGAAATTGTCGAAAGCGAAGCACTCACGCTTCACGCAATGATGCTGACATCGGTACCATACTTTATTCTAATGAAGCCCAACACGCTCGAAATCATCAATAAAATCTGGGAATATCGTAAGAATACAGGCATTCCAATTTGCTTCACGCTCGATGCCGGCGCAAATGTCCATGTTTTATATCCTGACAAGCATAAATCTGAAATCATCGAATTTATTAAGGCTGAATTAGTTGGCTATTGCCAAAATGGTCAGTATCTTTGTGACAGCGTAGGAAATGGCGCCGAACGAAACGTACAAGAATTACCCGCTGCGTGATAAAATTTTTGCTATCTTCGATACGTTTCTTGCAATAAAACACCAAATTTACCCCAAATGAAAGGACCTTTATTTTACTCGAAAATTCTGCTCTTCGGTGAATATGGAATCATTCGCGATTCCAAAGGCTTATCTATTCCTTATAATTTTTATAATGGCGCGCTGAAGCAATCTGAAAATCTTGAAGGTGAAGCAGCCAAATCAAATTCGAGCCTGCGTCGTTTCGTATCCTATCTCGATGCCATGCAGATTGAAAATCCTTCATTGGTAACTTTTGATATTGAAACCTTGAAAAAGGATGTGGAAGCCGGACTGTATTTTGATTCCAGCATTCCGCAAGGCTATGGCGTGGGAAGCAGCGGTGCATTGGTTGCCGCTATTTATGACCAATATGCGAACGATAAAATCACTGTACTTGAAAATCTGACACGCGAAAAATTGCTACAGTTAAAGAATATATTTGGACAGATGGAATCGTTTTTCCACGGCAAAAGTTCGGGTCTCGACCCATTGAACAGCTATCTGAGCATTCCAATCTTGATCAATTCGCAGGATCATATCGAAGCAACCGGAATCCCAACGCAGAGTTTCGACGGAAAAGGCGCCGTGTTCTTGCTTGATTCGGGTATTGTTGGTGAAACCGCTCCTATGGTCACTATTTTCATGGAAAACCTGAAAGACAAAGGTTTCCGCGCGATGCTAAAAAACCAGTTCGTCAAATATACCGATGCATGTGTCGAGGATTTCCTGGGCGGCAACATCAAATCCCTGTTTTCGAACACCAAGAAACTTTCGAAAGTCGTCCTTAATAATTTCAAGCCGATGATCCCGGAAGGTTTCCACGATATCTGGCAGAAAGGCATCGACAGCAATGATTACTACCTCAAACTGTGCGGCTCTGGCGGTGGCGGTTACATCCTTGGGTTTACCGAAGATCTTGAAAAAGCCAAAGCATCGCTTAAAGACTACAAGCTCGAGGTCGTTTACCAATTTTAAATATCGGCTTGCCCTTCCGTAAAGCCATATCAATATGCTAAGCAGAAAGAACAAGCTTCTTCTGATGAAAATCATCAGTCTGCTTTCGGTTGTGCGCGGCTATAACATTCCCATCATCATTTTAGCGCAATACCTGGCTGCCATATTTATACTTGCGCCGCGCAATATGCGTGCACTCGACGTAATATTGGATTGGCGTCTTTTTGTGCTTGTAATTGCATCGGCGGTGTCGATTGCATCGGGTTACATTATCAACAATTTTTACGATTCGGAGAAAGACCTGATCAACCGGCCGAACAAATCGATGCTCGACCGGCTCGTACGCCAAAAGACCAAACTACAGGTTTACTTTACATTGAACTTTATTGTGGTCTTTATTGCGTTTCTGGTGTCGTGGCGCGTTGCACTTTTTTATTCGGTATACATTTTCCTGATTTGGTTTTATTCGCATAAACTAAAAAAATATCCGATAATCGGGAATATAACCGCCGCGATTTTAGCGGTTTTGCCGTTCTTCGGGATACTGGTGTATTTTTACAAAAAGAATCCTGAAGGCGAACTCGAAGCCTTGCACACAGGAATAATTTATGCGCATGCGGTATTCCTGGTTTTATTGATGCTGATACGTGAAATGATCAAAGACCTTGAAAATCTCACCGGGGATTTTGCAAACGACT
>JADMKR010000012.1:808-8297 GCA_015478765.1 Flavobacterium sp. | reverse complement strand
TCAAACTGCCCGACGTGCTGCTGATCAGCGTATATATGCTGTTTGCCGTTAAAGGCGGTGTTGTAATTGTTGCCAAACCGGCTGCGCTCAACGTAGTTGTCTGATTGACGCCATCGACCGAGTACGCAACTATGGCATTGGGCGTCCCTGTTATGGTAAAGATAGTGGTTTGATTCGAACAAACCGCTGTCGGATTGGCGCTGATCGATGCTGTTGGTGTCGGAACCACCGAAATAGTAATTGACTGTGAAAGCGACTGCGTACATAAATTTCCAACATGTACACTTATAAGTGCGTAAGTCGCATCGGAGGTCAAAGCAGGTGTTGTAACCGAAGCAGTTCCCGCCGAATCTAATGTAATCGTCTGATGAGCGCCTGCGTTTACCGTATACGTTACACTGGCGTTGGGCGTCCCGCTAAAATTAATAATTGCCGTATTTCCCTCGCAGATCAAAGTGTTGCCGGAAATGTTTGCCGTTAGCGTATTATTTACAGAAATCGTCACAAATTCATTCTTCACCCGAATACACGAATTCAAATCCGACGATGAAACGCTGACCAAAGAATAAGTACTGTTGGCCGTCAGCGCAGGTGTCGTGATACTTGCCGTTCCCGAAGAGTTTAAGGTTATTGTCTGATTTGTTCCGCCATCGACAGAATAAGTCACTACCGCATTGGGAGATCCATTAAAACTCACCACGGCTGTGTTCCCACTGCAAATCGATGTCGTTCCTGTGATGGTTGCATCGGGGAGAGGAACGATCGTAAGTTCAACTGCTGTACGCGGACTACCTATGCAATTTGTAGCACTGTCGTAGGTTTCGGCATAATATATTCCTGCCGCAGTGGGTGTGTACGTCGATGTAGCCGACTGAAGTAGCACGCCGCCCGTTGGTGAATCGTACCAGTTTACGCTTGTTCCCGCAGGCGCAACAACAGATAATGCTGGAATCGGCTCATTGCTGCAAATAACATGATCGCCATTACTGACAGCCGGACTTGGACCTCCTGAAATCGAAACAGTAAAAGAATTTGACGACGTTGAACAAAAGTTATTGGCAAGATTTGCCGCGTCCTGAGCCGCTTTCACCCTAAAATAAGTAAGCGACGTTATATTCGGCGTCTGATAATTCGCAGTATTAGCACCGGAAATGTCGGTCCAGTTTATTCCGTCAGTACTGGTTTGCCATTGATAATAATAGACCGATGCGCTTTGGGTCGTTGCTGTAAGTTGTAATGAAGTGGCGCTGCAGGACGAGTAGGTGTCACCAGTAACACCCGGACTCGAAACCGTTGTCAAGTCTCCGCAGGCACTGAATGTAATATCATCAATTGCCAAATCATTGCCGCAACCCCCCACACCATTGTTTTTCATTTTCAAAATCACCGACGTTTCGGTACCAGTAGTGAAAACAATCCCGAATTGCTGCCAAAGTGGCGCAGCGGTACCCATGATATTGCCGGTATTTCCGGCACCCAGTAGCACAGTTTCGGCCGTATTCCAAATTTCAAATCGGACGTTTATCGGGATTTCACCCGCGCCGCAAAAACCCGAATTTGGATTATACACATTCAGCAACCAGGCTGAAAACTCGAAAGTGGTATTGACGCACAGTCCGGTGACGGTTTTTTTATAGAAGTCGCCCGAAGTGACGGCATTCGCATTCACGACCAGCATTTTTCCATTCGTATCATTCGGGGTATGATCTAATGAATAATGCCAGGTACTGTAAAGGCTTGAATGATAAAATAAAGTGTAAAAACCGTCATTCGGAGCGCCTGTTATAAAATTGTAAGTTGTGGTTCCGGGCGGCAGGGCGGGGCCATACGTCGAACCCGACCCGAAGTTCTCGGTGAAAATAGCTTCGCCTTTACTGCCAGTGCAAAATCCCAACTGGGCCGAAGCATGGACAGCGGATAATAAAAGCAACAATGCGAACTGTATTTTAATCTTGTGCATCAATCAGTACTTGTTCAATTTCAATCAGAATCGGTTAGATCCACAGTTTGTGAAAAATGATTTTCGCTTGCGCTGGAACTTTCGCGGCAAGGGGGTATCTGTAAAAATAGTTTTAAATTGCTGCCAGCATTAAGATTTCGGTTTATAAAAACCATACAGGTTACCGTTTTTACTTTCCTTGAAAATACGGTCCGTATAAGCACCAACGGTCGATGTTACCAGGCAAATAATCCAGAAGTAAGTTTTTTGTTGTGGTGTTGTATGTTTGAAGTCCATAATTAACCGGTGATTTAGTTGGCCAACATTCACAGCCGCTCCGTATTTCGAGTAAAATCGGATAGCAATTATTTAATATTTGTTTGGTTGAAAGGTTGCGGGGTGCGCGTACCTCTGATTGTTGAATAAAATTTTGGGCGCGTCACCGCCTGCGCAAGCTCCGGCGCTGTCGGGCTGTTCGTTGCGATCTTTTGACCTTCGCTTTGCTGCGCTTCAAAAGGATCTCCACTGCCATCCCTCGCGCGGCCATTCACGTTAAAGATTTCCCAAAGCGCAACAGTATTTTTTGCTCCGGTTTTATCGGTGTAAATTTGCCCGATTCAAAATCACATAATATAATGACATCCATACACGAGAGGTTTCAATCGTTCCTAACCGATTCCGGTATAGCATCAGAATGGATTCCAATAATTCTGGTCCTGACGGGAATACTGGCCTTGGCACTCGCCGCAATCATCACCTACCTTATCACCAAGCGATTCCTGCTTCAGATTCTAAATGCGTTTTTCAGGAAAACATCCTTTAAATGGGACGACGTACTTGCCGATCGCAGAACGTTCGATAATCTGGCCCACATTATCCCGGCTCTTATCGTTCGAGCGGCAACGCCGGCATTATTCGCCGATTATGAGCAAGTGCAGCCAATAATGATCAAGATCGCCGATGTTTATATTCTTATCGCCGGCGCACTCATCATAATATCATTTCTAAAAGCTGTCGAATATATACTTTCGCAGTCACCCGTATTTTTGAACAAGCCACTGGCAAGCTATTTTCAGTTGGTGCGCATTGTATTTTATATTGCGATGTTCATTATTATATTATCGATCATCATTGGGAAATCGCCCATGTACTTTCTAACCGCTTTCGGTGCGATGACCGCTATAATCCTTCTTATTTTTAAGGATACCATACTGGGTTTGGTGGCCAGTGTCCAAATTTCCGCCAATGATGTGGTTCGCGTTGGCGACTGGGTCGAAATGCCCAAGTTTAACGCCGATGGCGATGTAATTGCTATTAACCTGAATACGGTGAAGGTCCGCAATTGGGATAAAACCATCACGGCCATTCCTACATTCTATTTCATTACCGACAGCTTTAAAAACTGGCGCGGCATGCAGGAAAGTGGCGGCCGCCGGATTAAACGTTCGGTTTTAATAAATGTACGCACCATAAAATTTGTCGATCCTGAAACCCGGGAACGTTTTAAAAAATACGAACTTATCACTGAGTATGTCTCCGAAAGGCAACGCGAGATTGAAGAATACAATTCGGTTTTGGGCACCGATACCTCGCAGTTAATTAACGGGCGACGGATGACGAATATTGGCGTATTTAGAAAATATGTCGAGAATTATCTAATCAAGCACAAAGATATCAGACAGGATATGACCGTAATGGTTCGGCAACTGCCCAGTGATGACCGCGGCCTGCCGATTGAGATTTACTGCTTCACGAACACCACGTCATGGCTCGATTATGAAAGTATCCAGTCGGATATATTTGATCACCTGTTCGCCGCTGCAGCGTGGTTCGATCTCGAATTGTTCCAGCAACCTGCCGGTAGTGATATCAGTTTGCTTAGGGAACGGTTTGCTGAAAGATAGGATATTCGACACCAACCTGCATCGGCATTTTCATTGTTGGGTTAATACTTCCATTTGTTGGCTAATGCCACTAAAGTCAGCATTATCGGAACTTCGACAAGCACACCAACCACGGTTACCAACGCAGCCGGACTCTGAAGTCCGAAGAGCGCAATGGCCACTGCAACGGCCAGTTCAAAGAAGTTGCTGGTTCCAATCATTGCTGCCGGTGCACATATCGCATGGGTAAGTCTCAGTTTTCGGCCCGCGGCCCAGGTCAGGAAAAAAATGGAATACGATTGTATAATAAGCGGCACTGCAACCAATAATATGATTAGCGGATTTTCTAGAATGGTAGCACCCTGAAACGCAAACAACAATATTAGTGTAAGAAGCAATGCAATAATACTCAAAGGTTTCAATCGGGGTAGAAACACCGCTTTAAACCAATCTTCACCATACTTTTTTGTAAGCCATTTGCTGGTAGCAACGCCTGCTGCCAATGGAACAACTACAAAAATCACTACGGATGCGATCAAGGTGTCATACGGAATCAAGACGTCGGTAATTCCCAATAAAAGCCCTACTAACGGAACAAAGGCGACCAATATGATGAGGTCATTTACCGATACCTGAACCAGTGTGTAATTCGGATCGCCGTCGGTGAGATAGGACCAGACAAATACCATCGCAGTACACGGTGCCACTCCGAGAAGGATCGCTCCGGCTATATATTCTCCTGCCAGTTCGGGATCTATCCATGCCGAAAAGATATGTTCAAAGAATATCCATGCGAAGAAAGCCATCGTAAAAGGCTTTACCAGCCAGTTGATCACAACCGTCAGAATCAATCCTTTTGGTGCCCGTCCGACATTTTTGATGCTGCTGAAATCTATTTGGACCATCATTGGATAAATCATCAGCCAGATTAAGATAGCGATCGGAATGTTGACCTTATATATTTCGGCATCCGCCAGAATCTGCATGTCATTTCCCGCAACTTGTCCGATTCCAATTCCTATTGCAATGCACAGGGCCACCCACACGCTTAAATATCGTTCGAAAATTGGCAGTTGCTTTTTATCTACTCCCATTTTATTTTATTTTGGAAAAAACGTAAAATAATTCTGTCGCTATCTGTAAACTTCGTTCGTTGTACTTTGCGGCTTGGAGCGGCGTACCATCAAAAAATTTCGGATCGTCATAGGTTATGACAATCCGTTTTTCGGCTCCCGCAATAAACGGACAACCGCCATCGGCGTGGGAACAGGTCATAATGGCCGCAAATTCGGTTGACGGGTTAAAAGAAGCGTCATATTTTTTTGAGAAGCCAATGATGGGATGTTCGTTTTCACCGTATTTGATGGCGTAAATCGGATTTTCTCCCTGTGCGATGGTACGGATCTGAAAACCCGAATTTGCCAAGGATTCCGCAGTCATCGGATATAGCGCCGTCGCTTCGGTTCCGCCTGAATAGCAATACACATTTTGGATGTCATAATACGTTGCGGCGGTCTGTGCCCAGACTTGGGAAATATGGCTGCGCCGTGAATTGTGTGTGCAAATGAAATTCAGCCTGATTTCCTTCTGTAAAAAATGCTTATTTTCGATATAATCGATCAAAGGCTGTAAAACAGATTTTCGCTCATTTGAAATTTTATCGTAATTCAGTGCACCTGCGAATTTTTCAATTTCCGGATAAAGGCGGTTGTTTTTAAACATCGTTCACTTTTTAGAATCAACAGCATCCGCCGCCCGGGGCACAACTATTCGTTTGAGTGGAAACGTCTGATAGTTTGATTTTCTTTTTCTGGGCGGGGACTCCGCACTGATCCGATGCTAGACAGGCAGTTTGTTTATTGAGAAGCAGGAAATGTTGTCCGTTGAATCCTAAATCGTATTTGCCGATGGTATTTTCCTGATATTCGACTTCGACATCAAAATCGCCAATGCCCAATATTTGTTCAGACATTGCAATTATCTTTAAAAGTTTGGCTGGCTTCAATCGGTGATCTTCGTCGGTTGAATCTTCCCACAACTGGAAATTGACTACTGTTTCTTTTCGTACCGTTCCGCCGCAGTCGATGAAGTTTTTCGTTAGTAAACCCACCTCGGTAACGTGGAAATTTTGGGGTACGAAGGTGCCGTTTGGAAGCAAAAAGCTAAGCGAATCCAAATTAGCGAGCTGATTTTTAATTTCAGATAGTTTCATTGTAGTGAATTTTTAAATTATTACTCGGGTTTAACAGCATTGCTCGGCGAAATCACCTGCGAGCGGATTGTTGCGTTTCTTTTCTAAAAGATCGGATATATGCTCAAAAAAACCTTTTATTTTTTCGATTCCAACCTCGTTAATACAATAGCATATCGAAGTTCCTTCGACGGTGCCTTTTATCAAACCGGCAACTTTCAATTCTCTCAGATGCTGACTTACCGTGGGTTGAGCTAATGGCAATTCGTTGACAATATCGCCACATATACAGGAATCGACCTTGAGCAAGTATTCAATGATTGCAATCCGGGCGGGATGCCCGAGAGCTTTCGCTAAAACAGCGAGTTCATTTTGAGGATCTGTAAAATGATCTGTTTTTGTAGCACCCATAGCAAAATAGTATATTGCAATATTACGATTAATATTGAAATGTTTGTTAGCAATTGCATTTATTTTTGTTGCCGGCAGTTTGTTCTTTCTGTCCGATTTTTTAAAATATGATCTTTGGCGAACATTTATTCCTCAAAGAGTGTTAACTTTAAAGGGGCCACTGAACACTCGGCTTGTGGCATAGCAATCGTCAATTAATTAAAATAACAGTTATGAACGGAAAATATGTGACATTATCGGGAACAATGAACGAGTTGAAAGACGAGGGTTACACGCAAGATTTCAATTTGAAGGAGCAGTGCATTGTTTGTGCACAATCCGGGAAACCTCTTTCTCCGGAAGATTTCGTGATCGACAAAGTATTCCGATTTGAGGGCGCCACGAATCCGGACGATCAGGCAATCTTATACGCAATATCTTCCGAGCGACTTGGGCTTAAAGGCGTCTTGGTAAACGGATATGGTATTTCTGCAGTGCCTGAGATTGATGCGATAATTTCGAAATTAAAAATTAAGCACTGACACCGAAGCGTTTTCAATTTTCATTTGGTTTTAATTCTCTTCTATAAAAAACTGATTATTTGCACTCGCGGCGGCCTGTCAACCAATCCCTAATCCTTTTCGAACTTGCGGAACGACCTTGGTCCCAAACAGCTCGATAGATCGCATGTTCATCTTATGAGGAACGGTTCCTATACTTGCCTGTGCCAAAAACCTAGTGTTGCCAAACAGTTCATGTTGGTATAAAATCTTGTCGACTACTTCGTTGACACTACCTACCATTAGTGCCGATTTTGGCGATCTTAAATAATCATACTGTTCGCGCGATAGTGGTGCCCAACCTCTGTCGCGGCCCACCCGGTTCATCATGGCGGCGTAATAAGGGAAAAACTCATCTGCGGTTTTTTTAGAATCTTCGCCAACAAACATATGGTTGTTTACTCCAATTTGAAGCTGACTTTCGCTGGTGCCGGCTTTCATCGCCTCTTTTTTGTAAAGATCAATAAAAGGAACAAATTGTTCCGGAGTTCCGCCGATTATTGCCAGCATTAATGGCAATCCCAAA
>JADMKR010000012.1:0-798 GCA_015478765.1 Flavobacterium sp. | reverse complement strand
CCTTGCCAAGAAATCACTTCATTTAGATTTAATTTCAACAAAAGTTCCAATTTTTCAGTGAAAAGTTCGTCGTAATGATTTAAGTCGTATCCAAAAAGTGGGAATGACTCGATAAACGATCCTCGTCCGGCCATGATTTCAGCCCGTCCGCCCGACAAAAGATCTACGGTGGCGAAGTCCTGATATACGCGAACAGGATCGTCTGAACTCAAAACAGTGACCGCGCTCGAGAGTTTGATATTCTTCGTAAGAACAGCCGCGGCCGCCAATATTATTGCAGGCGATGAAACCGCGTAATCACTTCGATGGTGTTCGCCAACGCCAAAAACGTCGAGTCCGAGTTGATCGGCAAGTTGGATTTCCTCAAGCAATTCTTTAATGCGTTGATGCGCATTGGTACCGCCCGGCTGTGATTCCGGCTGCATGTCGGCGAATGTGATAAGACCAATTTCCATTTTCAGCTATTTATTTTTCCAATGTAATTTACGCAAAATCGCTAATACTTTTGGGTATGAAGAGGAAGTAGTTTGTTTGGGAAGGAGGTATTGACATTGGCTTGGAATTTCGCACTTGGATTAGCTGCGAAGCTGCCGTAAATTGAAGTTTTGGATTTTGAAATTACACCTGGCGATTACCTTCGGTGATCCCGGGGTGGGGTTAATGCTACAAAAAGTAAAACCTCATGCTTCGGTTTTCATTTTTATTCCCATATCGCTTACGAAAGCGGGGTTGTTCGACGCTTTTATTAGAAGAGACGGATTACCTTCGGTGATCCCGTGGTGGGGTTAATGCTACAAA
>JADMKR010000011.1 GCA_015478765.1 Flavobacterium sp. | reverse complement strand
CTTTTCGAGACACCGTGACTTCATTCATGGCAAAGTTCATGTCGTTGAATGCATTGTCGTCAGACAAACACGTAACGCTCAGTAATGTCCTTTCCGATAAAGTATATTTTTTGTCGATCACTAATTGGAGAAAGGCCGCAATATTGTCCTTCTGGACTTTGGCAAGAAAACCAAGTCGGCCCGCATTGATCCCCAGCATTGGTATGCCAGAATCGCGAACCAATGTCGCGGCGCGAAGAATTGTACCATCGCCACCAATACTAACCATTAAATCTATCGAAGAATCAAGATCGCGATAACTGTCAAACGTGCGGTAATCCTTAGCGACCAGCTTTTTCTCGTACAAAATTCCGAGGAAGGTGCGTTCTATCAGCAATTCGATATTATTCGCATTGAAAAAACTGAAAATGTCCCTTATAATTGGTTCGGTGCTGTTTTGATAGTACTGTCCGTAGATCGCAATTTTCATAGAGGATGATTAAATGTTCAAATATTTGTCCAAATAATCCGACCGGTCTTTCAAATCGGTGATGTAGGAATCTTCCTGATGTTCAGACACCACCCGATAATTGTACCGTCGGAACGTCTGAATAATCTCATTTAAGCCGCCGAGCGCGGTCTTTATCGTCACTTGCACTTTGTCGTTCGATGCGTCCGAAACCAGCAAACCCAAAATCTTCGCATTGTTGCTTTCCACAATCTGGACGATCTGTCCCATGGAATAATCCGAAAGTGATTTCTCAACCACGATAATGCCGCCCTCTTCCTTTAAGAAAGGCGTGTCGTTGAAAGCTTTGATTATATCCTGAACTTCGAAGTAGCCTGCATACACATTTTTTTTATCCAAAACCGGAATCACATTGGAGCGATGACGGGCGAATATCTGCAGCAAATCAAGCCACATACTGTCGGGACGTGCAAAAAACACTTCCATTGCATATCGGTAATCGGACAACTTTTTATCGCTGTCGAAGGTTTCGGCATCTTCCGATGCGACGCAGCCTATAAATACTCCATTATCGGTCACCGGGAAATGGGTGAAAAGATTATCGTAAAAAAAATCTTGCACGCTCTCCACAGCCGCCTCGTTGTCAAGCGCTTTATAATCGTTATTTATATAGTCGGAAACTGCAATCATGGATGACCTTGTTTAGGTTGCAAATTAATCAAATTTCGGCGTACTTCACCTGTTTAACTTCGTATTTTTGCTGCTCCATATAACTTGTAAATGCAATGACAAAACTCAGCGTCAATATCAACAAGATAGCAACACTGCGAAATGCACGCGGCGGAAATGTACCCGATCTTCTAAAAGTAGCTGCCGATGTACAGCGTTTCGGCGCCCACGGAATCACAATCCACCCGCGTCCCGACCAGCGCCACATCCGATACCGCGATGCGTACGATCTTAAAGATGTAGTTTTTACCGAATACAATATCGAGGGCAACCCCGAGAAAAAATTCGTCGATCTAGTCCTTGAAATCAAACCCACCCAGGTAACCCTGGTGCCCGATGCCGTCGATGCAATCACCTCTAATGCCGGATGGGACACCGTAACTCACAAGGCGTTTCTGACCGAAATAATCGCCGAATTTAAAAGCCACGGAATCCGTACATCGGTATTTGTCGATCCGGTACTGGAAATGGTCGAAGGAGCCGCAAACATTGGCGCCGACCGCATAGAATTGTACACTGAATCTTTTGCCCACCAGTACAGCCTTGGAAATTTAGATGGCATAACGCCTTACAGGCTCGCGGCACAACGCGCCAACGAACTCGGAATCGGAATCAACGCCGGTCACGATCTGAGTCTTGACAATATCAAGTATTTCCACGATAACATTCCGGGTTTACTCGAGGTGTCAATCGGCCACGCGCTGATCAGTGAAGCCTTGTATCAAGGCCTGGAGAATGTCGTCAATTTGTACTTAAATAAGATGAAGTAATTTTTGGGCGCGACCCCGGCGCGGCAAAATTTTCGTAAATTCACATAAATACGCGCTTCGGGGTCGGGCTGTTCACTGCAATCTTTTTTTCAAAAAGGATTTTCGTTGCCATCCCTCGCGCGATTAAATCATACCATGGAATTATATTCAAAAATAGAAGGTCACGGAAAACCATTGTTGATACTGCACGGATTTCTCGGCATGTCCGATAATTGGAAAACGCTCGGCACCCGGTATTCCGAAAACGGATTTGAAGTCCATATGCTCGACTTGAGAAACCACGGACGGAGTTTTCACTCGGACGAATTCACCTATGAAGCCATGGTCGCCGATGTCGCCGGTTATTGCGAAAGTCATAACCTCGATAAAATTAGCCTGATAGGACATTCAATGGGGGGCAAGGTTGCTATGTTTTTTGCCATCGAACATCCGGAAAAACTCGACAAACTTATCATCGCCGACATTGGCGTAAAATATTATCGTCCGCATCATCAGGATATTCTCGCTGCTTTGAACGCGGTTGACTTTTCTGCCAAACCGTCGCGCGACGACATCGACGAAAGTATGTCATCACTGGTGCCCGATGCAAGTACACGTCAATTCCTGATGAAAAGTCTGTACCGAAATCAGTCCAAAGAACTTGAGTTTAGATTTAACCTGCCCGTTTTCAACAAGGAAATCGACAATGTTGGCAAAGCCGTTCCCGATGGCGCAAAATATGACGGACCTACATTGTTCGTCAAAGGAGCAAATTCGGCATATATCAAGGAAAGTCATTACGACGATATCCGGGAAGTATTTCCCCAGGCGCAATTTGCCATAATCCAGAATGCAGGTCATTGGTTACACGCAGAGAACCCAGATGATTTTTTCGCTGAGACACTTACTTTCCTTAAATAAAAAAAACCCTTTCGATATGAAAGGGCTTTGTATCACTTGAGTGCAAACTATTAGTTCTTCAAAATTTTCATGGTCTGCATCGCACCGTTTTCAACGCTTGCTTTTACGATGTAGGCACCTGCGCTCAATTGGGAAATATCGATTACAATCTCATCATTGGATGCGTAATTGGCACTGAAAACCTGCTTGCCCAACAAATCATAAACGGCCACCTGATTTACATCGGCACTACCGCTAATTGTCAGGATCCCTTGCGTTGGATTTGGCGACACTGTCATTTTTGAGTTAGTAAACTCTGCCGTATTTAATACTGTCCCGGTATATTTAAATATGCCGTTGGTGGTCGAGTTGGTAGTAAAACCTCCTGCAAATCCGGTTGTCTCATTTAGGAATGCAAGTGTTGTCATTTGAGTACTGTCGTCGGCTACTTGCCAGGTTACACCGTCATCGAAGCTGTAAAACGAGCCGTATCCCATACTTGCAGCACCTGTAGAAATTACTTTGCTGGTGCCCGGTATATATTCGATATCGTAAAATAAGATTCCCGTGCCTGCCATTTGTGTCCAGGTTGCTCCGCCATCAGTGGTATTGTACATGAGTCCGGTGGAAGTGTTTAGCAATCCTTTGGTTTCGGTCGAAAAAGTATAGTTGCCAGCAATGGCAGCTCCGGCAAAATCGGTTACGGGTGATTGTGCAACAGTCCAGTTTAAGCCTTTGTCGACCGACTTATAAATTCGGCCCTTATTTGTTCCAAACCAGATTGTGTTGTTCACCACATCGTAGTTGTGAACATATCCGTATTCGCCCGATAATGGCGCCGGAATATTTGCTGAAGGAACCCTTGTCCAGTTGGTTCCGCCGTTTGTCGTAGTGTACAATTCGAAATAACCGCCCTCAGGATCTCCTTGTGCAAATCCGTCATTGGCATTCCAGAAATAAACCAGGTTCGCGAATGACGCAGGGGCACTGAATAAAGCCGTGGTCTGTTTTGTCCAAGTCGTGCCGCCATTTTCTGTTTTGAATATTCCCCCCGGACTTGTTCCGGTAGATGGATAGGCAGCGACCCAGGCGGTAGTTGCGGAAATTGCGGTAATGCCGCCTATACCGAGATTGGCCGCTCCAATGCCAGCGCCAAGATTCATCGTGCCTGAAGTCCAGGTGTTCCCGCCATCAGTACTTCGTGCATACTCTTTTACTGTTTGATTTCCTCCGCCAGAACCGTCGTATGCTTTGACCCAAACCACATTGTCGTTAACAATCGAAATGTCGTCGATTCCACGGCTTGTGGTCGCAAACGTGGTTGCTTTAGGAGTCCAAAACTGGGCCTGCGCGCTGCATGCTACCAGTGCAAATGTGAAAAGTAGAATTTTTTTCATAGTAATATGGATTTAGTTGAATAGATACAAAAGTAAATGTATTAAAAAAAAGCCTCTTCAAAACATGCTGAAGAGGCCTTTTTATCTGATTTACTGCAAATTAATTTTTAATGAATTTCTTTGTCGTTTGTCCTTGATCAGAACGTACATTCATTATGTACATTCCTGAGGAAAGTTCGGACACGTCCAACTGCAGTGTTTCAAGGCCTTCATTATAAGTAAATGTCTTCACTACGCGTCCGTTTAGGTCGGTTATTTGAATACCAGATACGTTGATGCCCTGGTTGTTTGTTAAAGTGACGGTGCTGGTAGCCGGATTCGGATAAGTTGCAAATTTGGATGCCAGGAACTCATTCGCACTTAAATTGGACGAGGTCACTTTAAAGTCGTCAACCATAAACATGTAAGCATCCGGTGTTACGCATCGAATCCCAATTCTGATTTGTTGGTTGCTGTAAGCATTGAGTGAGAACGTGTTGAGACCCCAATTTGGATAAGGTGCCGATAACGCGCCGATTCCTGTAGAAATCACGGTCAAGTCGGCAGTGCTCGTTGGCATTCCTGTACCAACATAAACGCCAACGCGGTAGCGCTCAAGTCCGTAACTGTCAGAAAGTGATTTGGCGTAAAAAGTAAGTTCGTTATTGGACGTTCCCAAGTGTATCACAGGACTGATTAACCAATCATTATTGGCTGTGGCTCCACCGCTGGTTGAAGGAACGGAAGCCCATGCTGCGGCATATTTACTTCCGGTACGCGGATCGAAATTCCGGTTCTCTGGAGTGCCGGTGCTGTTGTTTGTAAGGCCAACCGTGGGGGTGCCGTCCTCTAATTCACCCGTTGCAGTCGCTGGATTGAATACCATAAAAGCCTGCGGTGAGCCGGCATTCGGCCATGTGGCTTGCCAATTGGTTTCATCTCGACCTCCAACATATGTTTCAAGGCCATCCAGGTCAAGAACATCCCATTCGCCAAATCCGTCTATTGTAAACTCCGGATATGTTTCAAAACTGTCTTCGAATACAGTGACCTGTGCAGTGGCGGTTAATGAGGTTGCTAATAATAAGAGTAATGTTTTTTTCATGATGTTTGATTTTTTGTGGATAAATTTAGAAAGTAACCACCTGTAGGTCACGTGATTTTCTGTAAAATTAACATTTTTATAACGGTGTGCAATCTCGGTTTTTAGCGAATAATTTTATCTTTGGTGAATTCCCAAACATTTTAAGATGAATTTGATTATTAGAATTCTTGTCACTGCGTTACTTGTTATGTTGATTTCGCACTTTATGCCGGGAGTATCCGTGGCAAATTTCGGAACCTCGGTGCTGGTAGCTATCGTGTTGGGTTTACTGAATGTTTTCGTCAAACCGATATTGGTTTTGCTTACCCTTCCCGTTACATTTTTAACTCTGGGTTTATTTCTGCTGGTGATCAATGCACTGGTAATATTGCTTTGCGACGTGATTGTTGGAGGTTTTGATGTGAGTTCGTTCTGGATGGCCCTGCTGTTTAGCATTATCCTTTCACTGTTCCAATCGCTCGTGTTTTCATTGCGCTCATCGTCGCGGGATTAGTACCATTAAATTCCTTAATTAAATTGTGCGGGTTCGTAATTTATCTTAATTTTGCATCCCAATTTTAGCACTAAATAAATGAACATCACCCGAAATAACATTGACAATCTGAACGCCGTAGTTACGGTTGAAATTTCCAAAGAAGATTATACTCCCAAAGTAGAAAAAGTACTTGCCAATTATCGAAAAACCGCCAATATACCGGGATTTCGCAAAGGGGCGGTTCCTGTAAGCCTGATTAAAAAGCAATATGGCAAAGCGGTTCTTCTTGAAGAAGTAAATAAATTGTTGCAGGAAAACCTGAACGAATTCCTTCAGAAAGAGAAACTGGATTTACTTGGTAATCCTTTGCCTGTTATTAAGGATGATTTCAATTGGGACGCCGATACACTCACATTCGATTTCGAACTGGGTTTGTCGCCTGATTTCGAAATTGATTTCGGAACCGTGAAAAACCTTAACCGGTATAAGATTGTTGCCGACGATCAAATGCTGACTGAACAGGTAGATCGCATCCGTAAACAGTACGGGAAGATGGTGTCCAAAGATACTGTGGAAGAAGGAGATGATATCTCGGGAACTTTCACCAATGAAGAAAAAGGCATCAATGCGCCTGCAAAAATCACTACCGATCTGTTTGCAAACAAGGAAGCTTCCGCAAAACTAATTGGAAAGAAAGTGGGCGATACCGTCACTTTAAATACTAAAGGCTTGTTTGATGATGATCATAAATTAATGGATTACCTCAAAGTGGGGCATGACGATGTTCACGGCCTTGATATTGACGTCGACTTTACTATTGAAGAAATCACCAGTACAGAACCGGCCGAGCTTACGCAGGAACTTTTCGATAAACTATTCGGGGAAGGTGCTGTCACGTCAGTCGAGCAGGTAAAAGAAAAAATAAAAGAAGATGCCGAAAAGCAATTCGCTTCGCAGGCAGACCAGAAATTTCTGAATGATGTCACCGAATCGTTATTGGGAAGTACCAATTTTGATCTTCCTGCCGAATTTTTGAAGAAGTGGATTCAAACTGCTGGCGAAACCAGATTGTCGCCGGAAGAAGCTGAAGCGGAATATGCACGTTCCGAAAAAGGCCTGCGGTACCAATTGATAGAAGGAAAAATTGTCTCATCCAATAACCTTCAAATTACTTTCGAAGATTTAAAAGCATACACGGGCGAAGTCATTCGGAAGCAAATGGCGCAGTTCGGGCAAATGAATCCGACAGATGAAGACGTACAGGGAATTGTTGCCCGAGTACTTTCTAATCAAGAAGAAGTCAAGAAATTATCCGACCAGGTAATGAGTGAGAAAATGCTCAATTTATACAAAGAAAAAGTACAGGCTCCCGAACAGGAAGTCACCTACGGCGAGTTCATCAAGAAGTCATACGGAGAGTGATTGTAAAAAAATGATTACCTTAGGCGTCCGAAACCGCTTGCTGCGGCGACATTAGCCTATAAACATTTGAAACTATGAACTACGGTAAGGAATTTAAAAAATTTGCCACAAAACACCACGGTGTCAATTCGTTGTACTACGATAAACTTGTAGCCAATGTTACTCCAACGGGAATGACACCTTATATAATTGAGGAACGTCAACTGAATGTGTCGCAACTCGATGTCTTTTCGCGACTAATGATGGATCGTATCATTTTTCTGGGAACAGGCATTGACGATCAGATTGCCAACATCGTACAGGCGCAATTGTTATTTTTAGAGAGCGCCGATGCGTCGAAAGATATCCAGATCTATATCAATTCGCCCGGGGGCAGTGTCTATGCAGGCCTGGGAATTTATGACACCATGCAGTACATTAAACCTGATGTTGCAACGATTTGCACCGGTATGGCGGCGTCAATGGGCGCAGTACTTTTATGTGCCGGAGCTGCGGGGAAAAGATCGGCATTGCCACATTCACGGGTAATGATTCATCAACCGTCAGGTGGTGCGCAAGGTGTAGCTACCGACATGGAGATCAATCTGCGCGAAATGCTCAAATTAAAGGAAGAACTTTACAAGATAATTGCTAAACATTCAGGCCAGCCCTATGAAAGAGTTCACAAAGACAGTGAACGTGATTACTGGATGGTATCGGATGAAGCAAAAGAATACGGAATGATCGACGAAGTTTTACGTCGAAGCGAATTAAAAAAATAAGTATGGCTAAAGAAGTGCTGGATTGCTCTTTTTGCGGGAGAAAAAAGCCCGAGACCAATTTGCTGATTGCCGGTATAAACGCGCATATTTGCGATAAATGTATCGAGCAGGCGCATGGTATCGTGCTCGAAGAATTAAAGACAAGTGGCAGTTCCAAGCTGGCCGCCGATCTGGTACTTAAAAAACCAAAAGAGATTCGCGCCTTTCTTGATCAGTATGTAATTGGTCAGGACCAGACTAAAAAAGTTATGTCGGTTGCAGTATATAACCACTACAAAAGGTTGATGCAGCAACAACTCAACGACGATGTTGAAATCGAAAAGAGCAACATCATTATGGTGGGCCAAACCGGTACAGG
>JADMKR010000010.1 GCA_015478765.1 Flavobacterium sp. | reverse complement strand
CACCCAAGAAGACATTCCGGCTGGTTGAACGCCTGAAAGGGTAATTATAAGCTCATCATCCGATTGTGAGAATGCTAACGGTGCGCCATTTGAAGTCACGCTTGCGACGATAAGTTCGTCGGCCAGATCAAAGGTTATGGAACTCATATCGGCCAGCGCCGTATAGATCGTGGTAACGGTTCCGCTGATATATCGTTGCGGTATGTTGGGATCGACAGTGAAGCGCAATTCGTGAGCGGTAACATCGTAATTTTGTGTATTGGGATTGGCCACGAAATTTATGAGCGATGATGCACCTTTCATTTCCGACGCCGCTATTGCCGCTACGTCATCAGCAACAGGCTGAGAGTGTACGATTTGTAATGATAATAAAACAAGCAGCAGGCGGATTTTCATGACGATGGCTTTTCACAAATTTACGTAAGTATTGTGAGACATATGATTTTACCTGTTGGAATCTTCCGATAGCGAAACCGCCATTTTTCGCTGCGGTACTCCCTTTATCAGTATCAATTGATTAAATTTGCTTCCTTATTAAAAAACCGACATGTTACAGACAACATTTATAAGAGAGAATTCTGAAAAAGTGATTGCCGCATTGGCAAAACGGAATATCGATGCACAAGCAATTATTAATGACGTAATCCGTCTCGACGAGGAGCGCCGCGCGGCCCAGGTGGAACTTGACAATGTGTTATCGGAATCGAACAAGCTTTCGAAAGATATCGGCGAATTGATGAAATCCGGTGAAAAAGCGAAGGCAGCGATTTTAAAAGAGAAAACCATCAAGCTCAAGGAAACGAGCAAATCACTGTCGGAAAAAGCCGAAACGCTTGCCGCACAACTGACGCAGCAATTATACGCCATACCGAATGTTCCGGCCGACCTTGTGCCTGAGGGGAAAACTCCCGACGACAATCTAACCGTTTTCGAACATGGAGAAATTCCGACTTTACATACTGAAGCACAACCGCATTGGGAACTCGTTAAGAAATACGATATCATCGATTTTGAACTCGGCGTAAAAATCACCGGCGCAGGTTTTCCGGTTTATAAAGGAAAAGGCGCAAGGCTTCAGCGAGCATTGATCGCCTATTTTTTAGACAAGAATGTAGCAGCCGGCTATACCGAATATCAGGTTCCGCACTTGGTAAATGAAGCATCCGGTATCGGCACCGGGCAATTGCCCGATAAGGAAGGTCAAATGTACCACGCTGGAATCGACGATCTATATCTGATTCCTACTGCTGAAGTTCCGGTAACCAATCTTTTTCGGGACGTGATACTTAATGAAAACGATTTGCCGGTGATGTGTACCGCCTACACGCCGTGCTTCCGACGCGAAGCAGGTTCGTATGGTGCTCATGTTCGTGGTTTGAACAGGTTGCATCAATTCGATAAGGTCGAGATTGTTCGGGTTGAACATCCGTCGAAATCATATGAAGCGTTGGAAGGTATGGTCGAACATGTAAAACAAATCCTGAGCGAACTCAAACTTCCCTACCGAATTTTACGACTTTGCGGTGGCGACATGGGTTTTGCCTCGGCAATGACATACGATTTTGAGGTTTTCTCTACCGCGCAGGATCGATGGCTGGAAATTTCTTCGGTTTCAAACTTCGAAACATTTCAATCCAATCGGCTTAAATTGAGATTTCGCGATAAAGACGGTAAAAATCAGCTAGCACATACCTTGAACGGAAGTTCATTGGCACTGCCGCGTGTTTTAGCAGGTATTTTGGAGAATTATCAAACGCCGGAAGGCATCGTAATTCCGGAAGTGCTCCGCCCTTACACCGGTTTCGATATCATAAATTAGACAGCATGTGCACTAAAGCCGGTCAAAATTGGTTATATTAAAAATGTTATAAAAATCGCCGTTGAAAAATCTGATCCTTTACTTTTCGCTATTATTGCCGATTTGTCTGTTTGGACAGAACGATCAACTTGCGCATAATTATTACGAAAAGGGGGAATTTGAAAAAGCGCTGATTTCGTATCAGGAATTGCACAAATCGCAACCTGGCAACAATCTTTATTTTCAACGGATTGTTGAAAGCCATCAACAACTTGAACAGCTGGACATTGCCGAAAATCTTATTCGAGAGCGTCTGGATAAATTTCGGCAGGCCAGCCTGATCGTCGAGCTCGGTTATAATTATCACCTTCAAAAGCAGGAGTCGCAAGCGAAAATTCAATATGATCAGGCACTGGATCGCATTCGCATGAACCCCTCCGAAGTCTATGCTGTAGCCGCCACCTTTGAGCGACGGTCGCTGATCGACTATGCTTTGAAAGCTTACACAATAGCGCGGGAACTTGAGCCCCGTTTTAGCTTTAACCAGCAAATGGCCCATCTCTATGGTCAAATTGGCAATACCGATATGATGGTTTCCATGTACTTGGATGAAGCAGTTCAAAATCCGACGGCGGCGGTAATGATTCAAAATCAACTGTCACGGTTTATGTCGGATGAGGCTGACACGGGTTTCCATGAATCACTTCGAAAAGCCCTGCTGTTAAGAGCCCAGAAAGATCAGGACATTTTTTGGAACCAGTTCCTGAGTTGGTATTATGTACAACAGCGGGAATATGGAAAAGCGTTCGTCCAGGAGAAGGCCATTTATAAACGCAATCCTGAAACCTTTTATAATATTGTCAACCTCGGCCAACTTGCCATCGAGGAAGATGAAGATGAAACTGCGGTGGAAATCCTGACATTCGTATTGCAAAATACACAGGATATTGAGGTTTTGGTTCAGTCGAATTTCTATTTGATGGAAATGCAGATTGATAAGGCGACAGAAAAAGATTACGTTCAAATTCAAAACAGACTCGAATCATTGCTGAGCGAATTTGGTATCAGTCCGTACACATTGCCGCTTCAAATGCTGAAAGCGCAGTTCGTGACTTTCAACCTCGCGCAACCCGAATTGGGGACCGCGGTTTTGCGCAAAGCGATGGAGCTTCCGTTGAATAAGCATCAGATGGCGCGCGTCAAGTTAAAATTGGCTGACATACTGTTATTCGAAAAAAAGTTCAATCAGGCACTAATCTACTATTCACAGATCGAGGAAGATCTAAAGAATGATGCGCTGGGACATGAAGCGAGTTTGAAAGCCGCGAAAACAAGCTATTTCAAAGCCGATTTTACCTATGCACATTCGCAGTTTAAAGTTTTAAAATCAGCCTCATCACAGTTGATTGCTAATGACGCGCTTGAGTATTTCCTGCTGATCAACGACAATACGGTCGCCGATTCGACCCAAACAGCCCTGAAGAAGTTTGCTCATGCCGACTATCTATTGTATCAAAACAGGAACGTCGACGCATTGGCACAATTCAGGTCGGTGCTGCAGGAATTTAAAGACAATGAGATTGAAGCGGTTACTTTGCTGCGAATTGGCAACATATTAAAAAAGCAGCACGATTATCAGCAGGCGTTACTGCAGTTTGACCAAATCATTCAAAACCATTCTGATGGCATCTATGTAGATGAAGCGCTGTATTTTTCGGCAGAAATATACAATGACCACCTGAATGATCCGGAAAAAGCAAAAGAACTTTATGAGCGAATTCTATTCGGGCACGAAGACAGTATTTATTTTATCGATTCGCGTAAGAAATTCCGGCAATTGCGCGGCGATGCCAATCTATAAACGATTATTTTATGATTATATACAACGTCACTATCAATATTCACGAAAGCGTCCATGATCAATGGATGAAGTGGATGCAGGAAAAACATATCAGTGATATGCTGGCCACCGGAAAGTTCTCGTCGGCACGTATTGTGAAGGTTTTGGTCGATGAAGAACTGGGCGGCACAACATATTCGGTTCAATTTACAACCGATAGCAAGGCCACATTGCAACGCTATTATGACGATGACGCACCGGCCTTGCGTGATGAAGGTCAATCATTGTTTGGCGACAAAATGCTGGCCTTCAGAACCGAGTTGGAAGTTATTTCAGATCACTAATAAATTACGTCTTTTTTCAGAAAGGGCTCAACAATTATGGAAAAAGTAAAAGCTAAAAAGCACCTTGGCCAGCACTTTCTTAAAGACGAAACTGTCGCGAAACGCATAGCCGATACACTCGACCCGCACAATTATAAAGATGTTCTTGAAATTGGCCCGGGAATGGGCGTGCTCACCAAATATCTGTTGGAAAAGCCGATTCAACTTCATGTGATCGAAATCGACCGCGAGTCGGTTGCCTATCTAGATCAGAATTATCCGATGCTACAGGGCAGGATCATCTCACAGGATTTTCTGAAATACAATATAAAGGAAATTTTTGGCGAAAGCCAATTTGCTATCATTGGAAATTTCCCGTACAATATTTCCACACAGATCGTTTTCCGGATGCTTGATTTCCGTTGGCAGATTCCTGAATTCGCCGGAATGTTCCAAAAAGAAGTTGCCGAAAGGATCTGTGAAAAGAAAGGCAGTAAAACCTACGGTATTTTGTCGGTCCTTGTGCAGGCGTTTTACGATGCCGAATACTTGTTTACAGTGAGTGAAGATGTTTTTATACCGCCGCCCAAAGTGAAATCGGGTGTTTTGCGACTGCGGAGAAAAGACAACTTTACACTGCCATGCAATGAGAAATTGTTTTTCCGAATCGTGAAGACAGGTTTCCAGCAAAGGCGTAAAACACTTCGTAATAGCCTAAAATCATTAAATTTGTCCGACAAATTACGAGAGGACGCTATCTTTGACCAGCGTCCGGAACAACTTGATGTGCAGCAGTTTATCTCAATTACCCAGAAAATAGAAGCCGATGGAGTTTAAAATCAGCAAAGAACTTATCGATCAAATCGAACAGCTAATCGAGACGGGCAATGACCGCGAGCTCGAAACGTTGCTCAACGATATGCACCATGCTGATATTGCTGAAATATTAGACGAACTCGACTTTGACGAGGCTACCTATATTTTCCGCGTACTGGATAGCGACAAAACCGCCGAAATCCTGCTTGAAGTTGATGAAGATCTGCGTGAAAATATACTGAGCCGATTGTCGCCAAAGGAAATCGCGGAAGAACTTGACGAACTCGAAACTAACGACGCGGCCGATATTATCGCCGAACTTTCACAAAGTAAAAAAGAAGAAGTAATCCTTGAGCTGCAAGATGTAGAGCACGCCAAGGATATTGTAGAATTACTCCGATATAATGAGCATTCTGCCGGTGGATTGATGCATAAGGAACTTGTAAAAGTCAATGAGAACTGGAATGTCCTGACGTGTGTCAAGGAAATGCGCATTCAGGCCGAGAACATTTCCCGCGTACATTCGATATATGTGGTAGATGATGAAGATCGGTTAAAAGGGCGGCTTTCGCTCAAAGATCTACTTACCACTTCTACCAAAACGCCAATCAGCGATGTCTATATCCGGAAGTTGAACTGGGTTAAAGTAGATGCCGAAGATGTCGAAGTGGCCCGTATCATGCAAAAGTATGATCTTGAAGCAATTCCGGTTGTTGATGAAATGGGGCGGCTGGTGGGCCGAATAACCATCGATGATATTGTCGACGTGATCAAGGACGAAGCCGACAAGGATTACCAGCTCGCAGCCGGTATCTCCCAGGACGTTGAAGCCGATGACAGCATTCTCGAACTGACACGCGCTCGATTGCCGTGGTTGGTATTGGCACTTTTAGGCGGTTTTATCACAGTGCGTGTCCTCGGGTTATTTGAAGGAGCGATGGCCAATCACGGTGAATTGTTTTTTTTCACACCGCTAATTGCTGCTATGGCCGGAAATGTAGGCGTACAATCGTCGGCGATCATAGTGCAGGGTTTGGCCAATAACACGCTTAGCGGCTCACTTTTCAGCCGATTGATAAAAGAAGTTTCACTTAGTTTATTAAATGGTGTCATTCTTGCGGTAATACTTTTTCTGGGCAGTTATTTTCTGCTCGGGCTCGATAGTATTATGGGGATTATCGTTACCACAGCTTTAATAGCCGTAATTATAATCGCCTCATTGATTGGGACGTTTGTTCCGCTTTTGCTTGATAAACTCGGGTTTGATCCGGCTCTCGCAACCGGGCCTTTTATTACGACAAGTAATGATATCTGCGGAATATTGATTTATTTTTCGATGGCTGAGTTCATCCTTGGATTTTAAGAATTTTTAATTGTTTGCGTATCATATTATAATGAATGGCGTTATGAGATTATTGATGATGTTGGTTCTGGTTTTATCTACGTTCGCCCTGAACGCACAGATCGACAACGGCAATAATGGTTTCTCGATTCCGCCCGCTAATTTACCTCCTATTTCTGTGCCCTCTGCTTCCCCCGATAAAGCATCACCTTCCATATTTGATCCCGTGCCATCCCGTTCCTCATCGACAATTGAGGAAACAAGTAATTTCAAATTTCTGCAGACCAATGATTTCATTAATCGCGGAGACGAGTTCACCAAAAAAATGAACACTAATGCAGGCGGCGATGGTGGCGATTACAAAGCGTTCAGGAAAAATCAGTACTTTGGCGATTTTAAAACCAATTCAAAGACCGTAACCATAAGCTATCGCGATCACCAGGCCGTCGATGGGGATGAAGTCCGCGTTTTGGTTAATGACCGAATTGTCAAAGATCGAATATGGCTCAACAATCAAATGCAAGGCTTTACACTTGATCTCAAACCCGGGTTCAACAAAATAGATTTTGAAGCACTGAATCAAGGTACATCCGGACCGAATACTGCCGAGTTTCACATAGTCGACGAAAATGGCGTTACTATTTCGGCCAGACAATGGGATCTCGCCACCGGATTCAAAGCATCGGTTATAATTGTCAAGGAGTAACTTGAAGCCATTGAATCTTTTTATCTTTGGAAAAATTTCCAATTTTGAAAAGCAACGATATCCTCATTCTTCACTTAGATTCCAATCATCCGCACCTATCGCAAACACTGCAAAATGCCGGATTTTCAAATGATTTTGATCTGGAATCTTCCAAGGAAACGATTTTAAAAAAGATTCAGGATTACCACGGAATTGTAATCCGCAGCCGTTTCGCGATCGACAAGGATTTTATCGATGCGGCGGAAAATCTGCAATTTATAGCTCGCGTGGGCGCCGGACTCGAAAATATAGACTGCGATTATGCAACCTCGAAAAACATCCAATTGATCGCCGCTCCCGAAGGCAACCGGAATGCCGTTGGCGAACACACACTGGCACTATTACTTTCACTGCTGAATAAGGTTACCATTGCAAATTCTGAAATTCGCGATGGTCATTGGAATCGGGAGAAAAATCGCGGATATGAACTCGACGGTAAAACTGTGGGAATCATCGGATATGGTAATATGGGAAAATCGTTTGCCAAAAAACTGAGGGGATTCGATGTAAAAGTCATTTGTCATGATATTGTAGCCAATGTGGGCGATGTAAATGCCAAGCAGGTAAGTCTTGATGAATTACAGGCCGAAGCCGATGTAGTGAGCCTGCATGTGCCGTGGACAGCGGAAACTGACCGAATGGTTGACGCCCAATTTATAGCAGCTTTTGCGAAACCGATTTGGTTTTTAAATACCTCCCGCGGCAAAAATGTTGTGACAACTGATCTTGTTGAAGCGCTAAAATCAGGCAAAATAGTTGGCGCCGGACTAGACGTATTAGAATATGAGAAATCATCGTTCGAGAATTTCTTTCACGATCATTTATTGCCCGAATCTTTTCAGGAGTTGCTTGGGATGGACAATGTTATAATCACGCCACATGTTGCTGGTTGGACGGTTGAAAGTTCAGAAAGGCTTGCCCAAGTAATTGTCGAAAAAATCACCGCTTTGTATGCTGAGGATAAAAATCATCCATTAAAGCCGGCTGGAGTCACCGGCATCGGGGGTGTGTTTTTCAAAGCTAATGATCCTACAATCTTAAAAGAATGGTACCAAAAACATCTTGGTCTTAATGTGGATCCATACGGATGTACTTTTTGGTGGAAAGATAACAACGATAATCCGGCGTCAACGCAATGGTCCCCTTTTAAGGCCGACACATCCTATTTTGACCCGTCTCCGAAACAATTTATGCAGAATTTCCGGGTGGACGATCTCGACAGGCTTTTAGCGGCCCTGGAAGCTGACGGCGTCACTCTGGTAGGCACACCCGAATCACATGATTATGGAAAGTTCGCATGGATACTTGACCCGGAAGGGAACAAGATTGAACTTTGGCAGCCAAACGACAGCGCGTTTCTTTAATTTTTATATTTTTATCCGAAATTGAAACAACAAACATTATGGAATACGTTAAACAGGAGTCATGGAATCAACCGCCGTCGTCGCCGCCAGAGAATAAGAAAATTGGCGCCGGCATATTGGCGATTCTGCTCGGACCATTAGGGATTCATAAATTTTATCTGGGCTACACCACCGAAGGATTTCTTTATTTGCTGCTGTCGATCTGCACTTGCGGAGTTCTG
>JADMKR010000009.1 GCA_015478765.1 Flavobacterium sp. | reverse complement strand
CAGGAAACTTTTAACACAAAAATAGTTTCCGATGTATTTATGGTTTTTTTAACAAATAGCGTATCGTCACTTTTGCTGACCGAACATAAATAATCTAATTTAGCGGAAACTTATAGTATGCATTCAGTTGAACACTATCGCCGGCATTTTCTGGAATATCTTGATGAGCAGCGAATTTTAAGGACGCCCGAAAATCTTTACGAGCCGATCGACTACATTTTACGACTTCCCGGAAAACGTATCAGGCCTTTGTTGACACTTATGTCGGCCGATATTTTTGGTTCCGATTATGCCAAAGCACTGCCGGCGGCGATGGCCATGGAAGTATTCCATAACTTTTCGCTGGTACACGACGATATTATGGATGACGCTCCATTGCGCCGCGGTAATGAAACAGTGCATGAAAAGTGGGGATTAAACACCGGGATTTTATCAGGCGACGCGATGTTGATACTGGCATATCAGTATTTTGAGCAGTATGAGCCGACAGTTTTTCGTTCGCTGGCGCAACTTTTCAGCAAAACTGCCCTGGAAGTTTGTGAAGGTCAGCAATCGGATGTTGATTTTGAGATCCGTTCCGATGTCACCATAGCCGAATACTTGAAAATGATTGAGTATAAAACCGCAGTTTTGGTCGCCGCGGCGCTAAAAATGGGTGCGATCATAGCCGGGACATCATCCGAAAATTGTGATGCCATTTATGAGTTTGGACGAAATCTCGGTATCGCATTTCAGATACAGGATGACTACCTCGATGTTTATGGCAATCCGGAAACTTTTGGGAAGCAGACAGGTGGCGACATCATCGAAAATAAAAAGACGTATTTGTATTTGCAGGCAGTCGCATTGGCGTCGCCAAACCAGGCGTCGGAATTAGACCATCTATATTCGATTCAGCCCAGTGACAATTCCGACAAAATCGCATCGGTACGCCAACTTTTCAACGATACCGGCGCTTCGACCGCAACCCTTGAAGCAATTCAAAAGTTTACGATCGACGCTTTCACTACACTGGATAAGATCGCAATTGCCGACGATAAAAAAATTATGCTGCGCGCATTTGGTGAAAATTTAATGCGTCGCCAGGTCTAACACAAATCTACTACATTGTTCAATCCACCGCCGAATATCGATTCGCTGTTAACTGAAGTCAGTCAAGAAAATCTTTACACCAAATTGCTCGAGCAATTAAACAAGGATTTTAATCTTGCCAATGAGCCGGTCGATTTCCCCATGAGTACCTCGCCGCACGAGCTTACTATCCAGTTGCACGAAAAGATATATCGGCTTATTCAATATAAGTTTGCCGAATATTTGAACCTGCTGTACATTATAGATGTTGCCGAAGACCAGATCAAAAAACTGGATGGACCTGACCTTGTTCAGCTTTCCGAACAGGTCTCGTACCTGATATTACGCCGTGAATGGCAGAAGGTATGGTTTAAGAATAGGTACTCTTAATCAGGTTACTCTCCAACCGGGCAAAAAATCGTTTAGCATTGCGCCGGTTCTTTCCCCAATCAAATATCTGCACCGGCACGGCACATCGGGAAATGAAATCAACGTGTAGTTTGTTCTTTTCGACAAAATAGTTCACTCTAATGATTTCCGACCACGATGACATAGTCGCATTTGCGCGGGCAAACAGCACATTTCCTGAATCCTGAATGTGCGTAAACTTAGCATCCTTTAAAGAGCGGTTAATGGTTGCAGCCACATCATTGGGCTTCGAATATACTTTGGAAATTTGGTACTGGCTGGTCCAATACATTTGCTTTAAAATAAAGAAACGATAGCCGATGATGGTTGCAAGCAGTATCGCCAAAATTAAAAATATATATTCCATAGTTTTAAAAATAAGCTCGTACAAATGGCATAAAGGCATCCGAATAAACGTTGCGATCCTCGCGGAAGAGCAGGTTATAGCGTGCGCCAATAGTTACATTTCCTGCACGATAGCCGGCACCCACGAACAGTCCTGTATTCCAGAAGTCGTCATTCACCTCGCCCGCTAATGTTTCGTAATCGAGATTTACGCGCAATTGTTCCAATTCAAGCGAGAGTTGAACCTGCGGTATTGGGCTGTACAACCCAATTACGCTTGCGCCATACATATGCGAGTCGAAATAATCTCGTTGTTTAATATAACTGTATTGCAAACCGGCACCCACTGCAAATTTTTCATTGAAGTTATAGATTGCACCCGGCGCGACAAGAAAATCAGTGTAGCCACTTCCCATTGCCAGCCCAAGGCCGCCGCCAAATTGCACCTTTCTCCAAAAATCACTTCGGACCGCCGTACTGTCGGGGTCTTGCTGCGCATAAGTTTGGACACTGCCGATGGTGGAAAATAAAAGAAAAAGTAAGATGAAATATCGATTGGCGAATATGTACGGCATAGCTTCGTTATGATAGGATTGCAAAACTTAAATGTATCAAAAATTAATGAAAATAGTATGGCTTTTATTGTACTTTTGCCTAACTATTTTACCAACCAGGACTTAAAAAATACTATGGACAGGTTTTCCTTTTTAAATGCGGCACACGCTGATTTTTTCTCAGACCTTTACGATCAATACCTGCAAAATCCGGATAGCGTAGAGCCGAGCTGGAGAAGTTTCCTGCAGGGATTCGATTTCGGAATGACATCCTTCAATGAAAATGGCGTTGGCCAGGAGCTGGCAGAATATGCCGGAAATCTGGACTGCAGCGATGTTTCAGATAAGTTACGCAAGGAATTTAATGTCCTGAAACTTATAGATGCCTATCGCAATCGCGGTCATTTATTTACGAAAACCAATCCGGTAAGAGAGCGCCGCACCTATTCGCCTACATTGGATTTGCAAAACTTCGGTTTGTCTGATGCGGACCTCGACACTGTTTTTGATGCAGCGCAGGCCATGAAGCTGGCGCCGTGCTCGCTGAAAGAGATTCTGGGACATTTAAATAAAATATACTGCCAATCGATCGGGGTGGAATACATGTATATCCGAAAGCCCGAAACGATTCAGTGGATACAGGATAAAATTGGCTATAACGGCAACCAACCGCGATTCTCAGCTGATGAAAAGAAAAATATACTGTCAAAGTTAAATGAAGCAGTCGCTTTTGAGAACTTCCTGCATACAAAATACGTAGGCCAAAAAAGATTTTCACTAGAAGGTGGTGAGTCGCTTATTCCCGGTCTTGACGCACTGATCGATGCCGCGGCAGAGAAAGGTGTCGAGCAATTCGTTATGGGAATGGCACACCGCGGACGATTAAATGTGCTTGCCAATATTTTCGGTAAATCGACGCAGGATATTTTCTCTGAGTTCGATGGCAAAGATTATGACGACGATATTTTGTTTGATGGCGATGTGAAATATCACCTCGGACTAACATCTGACAGGAAAACGAAATCCGGAAAAAATATCAATATCAACCTGGCGCCAAACCCGTCGCATCTCGAAACTGTAGGAGCGGTGATCGAAGGAATTACCCGGGCGAAACAGGATTTGCACTTCCCGGACGATTTTTCAAAAGTATTGCCAATTGCATTGCATGGTGATGCTGCCATAGCCGGCCAGGGAATCGTTTATGAAATCGTTCAAATGGCGCAGCTTGACGGTTATAAGACCGGCGGTACGATACATATCGTAATCAATAATCAGGTTGGTTTTACGACAAATTATCTCGATGCGCGCTCGTCCACCTATTGTACCGATATTGCAAAAGTGACCCTCTCACCTGTATTGCATGTCAATGCCGATGATGCCGAGGCGGTCGTCCATGCCATGTTGTTTGCGCTTGATTATAGAATGCAGTTCGGTGGCGATGTATTCATTGACCTTTTAGGTTATCGTAAATATGGTCATAATGAAGGTGACGAACCGAGGTTTACCCAGCCTAAACTTTATAAAATCATAGCCAAGCATAGAAACCCGCGTGATTTTTATGCCGATAAACTGATCGCTGATGGTATCATCGACGACCAGTACGTTAAAGGTCTGGAAGAAAAATATAAGTCGGTACTCGAGGAAAACCTGGAAGCATCCCGGAAAAAAGATTTGACTGTAATCACACCATTCATGCAAAACGAATGGCAGGGCTTTAAACAAGCAAGCCGTGAAGACATGATGCAATCGGTTGACACGACTTTTTCAAAAGAAAAACTTGGCGAAATTGCCAATGTGATTACGCAGCTCCCGTCAGATAAAAAGTTCATCAACAAGATCCAGAAACTGATCAATGACCGAAAGGTGATGTTCGACACAGACAAGCTGGATTGGGCTATGGCCGAATTACTTGCTTACGGGTCACTTCTTACTGAAGGATACAATGTCCGGATTTCCGGTCAGGACGTAGAACGCGGCACATTTTCACATCGCCACGCAGTGGTCAAAGTAGAAGACTCGGAAGAGGAAGTGATATTACTTCAGCAAATTAAAGACGCTAAAGGGAAATTCAACATATACAATTCGCTGCTTTCAGAATATGGAGTGGTTGGATTTGATTACGGATATGCACTCGCCAGTCCGACGACATTGACCATTTGGGAAGCGCAGTTCGGAGATTTCTCCAACGGTGCTCAAATTATGATCGATCAGTACATATCGGCCGCAGAAGATAAATGGAATAATCAAAACGGGCTGGTAATGTTATTGCCGCATGGGTACGAAGGTCAGGGGGCCGAGCATTCATCGGCCAGAATGGAGCGTTACCTGCAAATGTGCGCCAATGATAATATGTATATAGCCGATTGCACGACGCCGGCCAACTTTTACCATTTGCTCAGAAGGCAGATGAAAACTACCTTCCGTAAACCATTGATCGTATTTACGCCGAAAAGCTTGTTGCGTCATCCCTTGGTCATTTCATCGGTTGATGAATTCGCCAACGGAAGCTTCAAAGAAGTGCTCGACGATCCAAATGCCGACAAATCCAAAATCAAAACACTTGCTTTTTGTACGGGTAAATTCTATTATGACCTTGTGGCAGAGCGCGAAACAAACGGTCGGGATGATGTTGCATTCGTCAGAATCGAACAGCTATTCCCATTGCCGGTAGAGCAACTTCGGGAGATTATAGCTTCTTATCCAAATGCTGACGATTTCGTTTGGGCACAGGAAGAACCTCGTAACATGGGTGCTTACAGTTATATGCTGGTCAATTTTACTGAAGTCAAATTCAGGCTTGCCGCACTCAAAGCTTACAGCGCACCTGCGGCAGGAAGTTATGCCCGTGCCAAAAAACGTCACGCTGCAGCTATCGCCATGGTTTTCAACAAGGCGCTTTTTAATTAAAAGCTATAAGAACGCCCTAAGAAATATTGTAAATTTGTACACCAATAAAATTATATAAGATGATTTTAGAAATGAAAGTGCCTTCACCGGGCGAATCGATTACCGAAGTTGAGATTGCAACATGGCTTGTAAAAGACGGTGACTACGTCGAAAAAGACCAGGCAATCGCCGAGGTGGATTCTGATAAGGCAACCCTTGAACTTCCCGCAGAAGCCGCGGGCATTATCACGCTTAAAGCCGAAGAAGGTGATGCCGTAAAGGTAGGACAGGTTGTTTGCCTGATTGATACCGAAGGCGCTAAACCAAATGGTAGTTCCAATGCCGACGCTAAATCGGATGAAAAGCCGAAAGAAGAGGCTCCGAAAGAAGAAAAGAAATCCGAAGCCAAGCAAGAGGCGCCAAAAGCCGAAACAACCGCTCCGAAATCGCATGCTGAAAATGTACCTTCGCCCGCTGCTCGGAAAATTTTGGATGAGAAAAACATAAACCCATCATCGCTTTCCGGAACTGGAAAGGGTGGTAGGATTACCAAAGACGATGCGGTCAATGCCACGCCGTCGATGGGCACGCCAACTGGCGGAAACCGTGGTTCCGAACGTACAAAATTATCGATGCTGCGCCGAAAGGTAGCCGAGCGATTGGTTTCAGCAAAAAATGAAACTGCAATGCTCACAACTTTCAACGAAGTCAATATGACTCCGGTGAATTTGATTCGAAATGAATACAAAGATGCATTTAAGGCTAAGCATGGCGGACTCGGATTAGGTTATATGTCGTTTTTCACCAAAGCGGTGACACGCGCGCTGAAACTGTATCCTGACGTGAATTCGATGATTGACGGCGATTATAAAATCTCATATGATTTTGTAGATATTTCGGTAGCAGTATCTGGTCCGAAAGGACTGATGGTCCCTGTTGTCAGGAATGCAGAGAATCTTACTTTCCGCGGAATTGAAGCCGAAATTAAGCGTTTGGCAATCAAAGCACGTGACGGGCAGATTACCGTTGACGACATGACTGGTGGAACTTTCACGATATCTAACGGTGGAGTTTTTGGAAGCATGCTTTCAACGCCTATTATCAACCCGCCGCAATCCGGAATTTTAGGAATGCACAACATTATAGAGCGACCTATTGCCGTAAATGGTAAGGTTGAAATTCACCCGATGATGTATGTGGCATTGTCATATGATCACAGAATCATTGACGGCCGTGAGTCGGTTGGGTTCCTTGTCGCTGTTAAGGAAGGACTAGAGAATCCGGGCGAATTGCTGATGGATAACAATCCGAAGAAAGCTCTGGAGCTATAAATAGTATGAAATCCCGCATTAGACCGCGGGATTTTTTTTTCGATCAAACTTTTAAGTGTAAGGTGAGATTCGCATAATCAATGATCGCCCTTCCTTTTATTAGTACATCGGCGCCGATAATGCCGTCGACCGGTTTTGCCTTGTGTTGCTGCAAAGCGCTGTTGACATGCGAGAGGTCGAAAACGACCAGCGCAAAATCGGGGTCAGACCACCGGCCTATTTTCAGTGAGTTCTGAGTCGCAACCTGTGTCGCCATACCTACTGCTCCGGCCCCTGCCGCCAATGTGGATGAATGGGTGGCATTCAGGTTGAACGTTGCAATACACTCAAATCCGACGCAACTGTTCGATGCCCCGGTATCCAGAATAAATTCACCCGAAGTGCCATTGATTTTGGCTTTGATAACCAAGTGATTGGTTTTGGAAATACGGAACTTGATTTTTTTATAGTTTTTAGAATCTGGGATAGCGATGTCTTTCATTGAGGGTTGGTAAAACCCAAAAATAGCCATTAATATATAATTACATTAATGGCTATCTCTTAAAAAATACACAAAAGCACCTAGTGATTGTTAGTCCTGCTGCTTATGACTTTATTACCTTTGCAAAAAAACTTGTGATTACCGATACCCATTCACATATTTACAGCGAAGAATTTGCGCAGGATCGCGACCAGATGATGCAACGCGCATTTGAGGCCGGTGTACAGCGGATTTTCGCACCATCCATTGATTCAAGTTACACTTCGCGGATGTACGAAATGGAAGCAGCGTATCCGGACAAGGTTTTTCTGATGATGGGATTGCATCCTACCCATGTGAAGGAAAATTATGAAGACGAATTAGCATTCGTTGCGTCGGAATTGAATCGCCGTAAGTTTTATGCTGTAGGCGAAATCGGGATCGACCTGTATTGGGACAAATCGACATTGGCCATCCAGCAGGATGCATTTCGCAGGCAAATCAAAATGGCGAAAAAACATCAGCTTCCCATCAACATTCACTGCCGTGAAGCGTTTGATGAAATTTTTGAGATATTGGAGCAGGAAAAATCGGCCGACTTACGCGGAATTTTTCATTGTTTCACCGGAACTTACGATCAGGCATTGCAGGCAATTTCATATGGAATGAAACTTGGAATCGGCGGAGTTGTGACATTTAAAAACGGCAAAATAGATCAGTTTCTCGATCAAATTCCACTGGAACATGTAGTGCTTGAAACCGACTCGCCCTATTTGGCTCCCGCGCCATTCCGGGGCAAACGAAACGAAAGCAGTTATATCACAAAGGTGGTTGAGCGCCTGTCGGATATTTATCAAATGCCTAAAGAAGTGATCGTTGACGCAACAACCCAAAATTCGGTTGCGGTGTTCGGGATTTAAGAAAATTGAAACATTTTTTTAATTTAAATTTCGTTCATTTGCGGTTGCTAATTATTTGCCAATGTCGAAGTTTGATAGTATTCGTCCGTTTTATGATGACGAGATCAATGAAAATCTGAAATCGGTCGTGCACCACCCCATGATGAAGGCGTTGATGAATTTTTCGTTCCCCGGAGTGGACGACGAAATATGGAAAGAGCAACTTCTCAATACACATTCCATTCGGGAATTTCAAGCCAATTTCATATACCAGTCCGTTCAAAAAGTATTGGAGCGAAGCTCTGACGGATTGACTACCTCAGGTTTTGAAAAACTGGATCCGAAAACGGCCTATCTTTTTATTTCAAATCACCGCGATATCATTCTAGACACATCGTTGTTAAACGCTGCTTTGTTTGAACACGGCCAAATCATGACGGCTTCGGCCATTGGGGATAACCTTGTCAAAAAGTCATTTTTGCTGATATTGTCCAAACTTAACAGGAACTT
>JADMKR010000008.1 GCA_015478765.1 Flavobacterium sp. | reverse complement strand
ACCCGAAGCTGCTCGCAGTACAACTGAAATCTGAGTTATGGTGCTGGATGTTGGCACACCGAAATAGGTATAAAGATCGGGTGCAATATCAAGCTTATAGGTGGTACCCGACACGAATGTCAGCGCAGGTTGTGTGGCGTTGTTTCCCCAATTACCAATGACATATTGCCATGTAGATCCATCGACTGTAAGCCCGATGTGAGCGTAAATCGTCCCCGTATAAGTAGCCAGCGGCGTTCCTGATTTGTTGAAGAACAAAGTGACAGGCGCATCGGCTTCGGGCGGAGACGGTACGGTAGTAACCTGCGAATGAAGGATAAAATTGCTGAAAAGAAGTAAGAGTAATATTTTTTTCATTGTGTATAAATTAAAAAAGCTGCCCTTTCAGACAGCTTTTCATGTGATAATAATACTATAGTCCGGTAACGGTGGCTGTACCATCAAAGCCGATTGACAAGCCCAGGGTATAGTTTCCTGCGGTGATTGCGAAATTTGGCGCATTCACATCGTAAGCCACCATTGGGTCGCTATTGCCGACATTGAATTTCCAGCTTTCAGTAGAACCGAAAATCGCCTGGCTGGCATCGGAAGCACGGAATTTCATTTCGCCGTCCACTAATGCAGCAGTAATCGAATACATATTAGACGCAAAATCATATGTCATTTCGGTTTCGTTATCCCAACCGCCCGGCGTTGCATTACCAATGATACCCCAATCCATTTTAACAGCCTGGTAAGTCATTGCATCGATGTTCACTCGCACATAGTATAATCCAGGTCCGGTAGTCTCAGCAACTTTAATATCACTACTTCCTCCATCATTAAGAAGGTTTCCGTCTTGAGCGCCACCATTGGTTCCGTAGTTTCCATTATCCCACGTTCCCTGCTCACCGATGAATTTAAAACCTTGATCGGTGTTCACTTTTACATACGCCTCGAAAAGTTTGGTGATTCCGTCGCCTATGTAACGCATTGGAATTGCGGTGGTGTTGTCCCATTCGCCAAGACCGTAATGACTTTGCGGCGCTCCTACAAGAAACAAAACAGGATCGATGGCTGCAAATGGCGTTACGGTGATTGTAACAGTCTGGCTGTACAATGGCTCTACCGCCGAACTTGCCGTAGTGGCTTTTACACGAACATCGAATGAGTTGGCAACAAATGCTTCCGCACCCAAATTCATGATTGCAGTATTAAGGGCACCAACCGACACCGATAATTGCGTACTGCCGTTCACCGATCCAACCGATTGCGCATTGGCAAATCCTTCGCCGGCCTCGTCGATTTCAACTGTATATGTAATTTCAATATCTTCTCCGAAAGTCGCTGGCGTCCACACGAAGCGTTCGGCCTGCATGCTGGAATTTTCCATCACTAAATTATAGATATTGCTATCGTCTGGTGCTAAAAGTACGGGTGCGTCACCTGCCACGATTGTTGGCCTGTCTTCTACATCGTCAGAGGTACATGCCACTGCGAAAATTGCAAAAAGTGCAATTACTGATTTTGTTATATTTTTCATATGATTTTATTTGTTTATTAATAACCAGGGTTTTGTACTAATTGTGGATTACCGCCCAAGGCCGAAGCGGGAATAGGAAACAGGTTCCTGAATGTCGCCGTAGGTGCGCCGTTTGGAACATTGCCTTTCCATGGCCAGATGTAAGCTCCTCCGGTGAACTGGCCGAAACGGATCAAATCGGTTCTTCTGTGCGCTTCCCAATGTAATTCACGAGCACGTTCGTCAAGAATAAATTGCAGGTTAACCGAACCAACATTACCTGATGTTCCTCCGTAGGCTCTTTGACGCAACATATTAACATAATTCAGTGCCGTACCCGCGTCTCCGCCACCGCCGCGAAGTTGTGCTTCAGCATACATCAGGTAGGCATCAGCTAAACGGAATACCGGAAAGTCGGTATCCACAAAATCACCGGCCGCATCTGAACCGGGGTTTCCGTTCACATCCACATTTCTGAATTTGGCGATAGCATATCCGTCAGTGAAATTACCCACGTTTACAATCTCCAGCGTCTGTCCATCGGTATGGAAATTAGCGCGATCATCAGCATTGAAATCATTGAATTTGGAAACAAAAGCCGATGTTGTCCGGATTCCGCCCCAACCACCGTTAATCCCGAATTCGGATGGGGACATGGATCCGCCCACAGGTGCATGTGTTAAGAATGTAGTACCGCCGAATGTGGTGGTACGGAGTCCGTCGAATGCAACTGCGAAAATAAACTCTTTCCGGATAGCTGCCCGATCGTTATCGGCAAGGAATAGTTCGTCATAATCACCAGCCAGTGAACGTCCACTTTCATTGATTACTTTTTCTATGTACATCATCGCATCGGCATAGCGAGCAGATTGGATATACACCTCAGCATTCATGTATAACTTGGAAAGCAGCATCCAGGCAGCGGCTTTATCGGCACGCGGATAATCATTGGAAACGGCAGTAGGCTCGTTCATATCGACCATACAATCAAGTAGATCCTGCTCGATGAATTCGAACATCTCCAATTTAGTCGCTTGTTCAGGCAAGAAAAATTCCGAAGGTGAGTCTTCGGTCACCATGCCAACGCCGCCAAAAAGATCAAGGAAATGCCAATAGCTTAGCGCACGTAAAAAGCGCGCTTCAGCACGATAGGTTTTTATTTGATCGCGTAGTGTAGCGTCCACTCCGCGTGCATCGAGTTTCTCGTCGCTGGTTTGACGAAGGAACTCATTGCACAGCTTCACCTGGAAATCCAATCGGTTGAAAGTTGCATTGATAAAAAGATCCTGCGATGTCCAGGTATGCCAGTGGAAATTTTTGATCGTCTTATCGTTCCAGGCGATTATCGCCTCGTCTGTCGTCAATTCCTGCATTACCCAAAGTCCGCGGATATATTGGCTCTCACCTTCGTCAATACCTGTAATATCTGGTTGACCTGCCGGACCTTGTTGTCCGGTAGTCGCCAATCCCGCATATAATTTTGCAAGGAACTGCTGATAGGAATTCGGATCGCTGAAAAACTCTTCGTCAACAAGTTGATTCCCGTCTTCGGGGTTGATCTGGTTGATATCGTCAGTACACGATGCCGTTGCTAATAGAATCAGCAGCACGCTGATTTTACCGACAAAATATTTAACTTTTTTCATGTTTTTTTATTAAAAATTGACGTTTAGACCTAGTGTATAGATTCGCGGTCGTGGATACAGATTACTGTCAATACCGCCGTTGATCTCAGGATCCAGCCCTTTGTAATCAGTAAACAAAAGTGCGTTCTGAACATTGGCGCTGAGTGTCACCATCGACCCCTTGCCCACGGCGTCCATAAAAGTATAGCCAAGTGTAACGTTGTCCAATCTTACGAATGACGCGTCTTGTACGTAATAATCTGAAAAATAGTTATTGCCTGTCCTAAATTCAGTTTCAAGTACGTTGGCATTCGCATTATTCAGGTAATCACCGTTGCCCGGCATGGCAGTAAATACATTTCCAAAATTAGACTGAACATTGTTGTAGTTGTAATTGCCGTGGCTTCCTCGCCATGACATTGAGAAATCCCAGTTCTTGTAGCTGAAATCAGTGTTGATTCCAAAGAATACATCAGCTGCCGGCTTTTTGTAACGATACAAATCAAATTGATCTACAGTACCATCCTGATTTCTGTCTACATAAACGCCTTCGAGTGGCTGTCCGTCGGCCGAGTAAACCTGTTCGAACACATAGTAAGAGTTTGGCCAAAATCCTACTTGATGATTTTGGATCAAGTTCCCTGTACCGCCCGAAATTCCGCCAGTCATGAGTCCTGGGTAATCTGGACTCGTGATAAGATTCATCTTGGTGACTTCGGCATTTTGGAACGTTAGGTTACCGCCCAGTCGCCATTGCATATCATCATTGCGAATCGGCCACACGTCAAGTTGCAATTCGACACCGTCAAATTCCATGTTTCCGATGTTGTAAAAATCCTCATTTGAGAATCCGACACCTTGTGGGTTAGCGGTAAACACAATCAAATCATGAGAAATTTTTCTATAATATTCGGCTGAACCGGTAATGCGATTATTGAATAAACCGAAATCTACACCGAAGTTCAACTGCTCTGTTTCTTCCCATCGAAGTCCTGCGTTGTAAGGCTGAGGGCGGTAAGTTTGCACATATATTGGCGCGCCACTCGCGTCGTACCCCATCGGATAAGCTGCGGTGTTGGTAGAATCCAAATAAAGAGCTGACGATGGATAGATACGGTCTATATTTTGCTGACCGGTTACACCCCAGCTTGCCCTGAATTTAAGGTCGCTTACGGTAGTATTATTCTTTAAAAATTCTTCTTCACTTACTTTCCATGCAATAGCTCCCGCAGGGAAAGTACTCCAACGATTTCCGACTGCAAAACGCGACGATCCATCGCGACGAACCGACCCGGTGATCAAATACTTATCTGCAATGCTGATATTGGCTCTGGCAAAAACAGACTGAAGATTATTTGTCTCATCACTACCATCGCCTTCCACCGCACCTGTTACCGCGTTAATTGCTGACCAGCCGTTAATATTATTAAAATTTTGATAAGTATAACCCGCCGTGAGGTCGAATCGGGTATTTATTGGTTCAACAAGTTTATTGTAATTGAGATACAAATCCATCACCCGATTTTTTCTTGTGCCTCGGTCTATTCTCGTGAATCCTTGTGAACCTAGTACAACATAATTTTCAGCTGTTCCCTGCGTCGAGCGGCCATCCGAATAATCATATCCAAAGTTTGCGACCGCCTTAAGCTCAGGCAAAAAATGCAATTTATAATCGAATTCGATATTGCCAATGCTTCGCGTTTGCGAACCTTTGTTATCGATTTGATTTATTAATGAGAGTGGGTTGCGTCCTGCGTTGACTTCCGGGCCCGGAATCCCGCCCGCCGGTGTATTGTCGTAATCCAACCATTGGAAATATTCGTAACCATAGGCGGGATCGTAAATTGGTTGCGTTGGATCGAAACTCACCGCGGCACCTATAGCACCCTGGTTACTGTAATTGTTTAACATCGACGAAGTCTTACTGCTCACCTGAATCTTTAAATGATCATCAAAGAAACTACCCGTCAAATTAACATTTAATGAAGTTCGCTTCATATTGTCCCGTTTCAGGATTCCATTCATGTCGGTAAATCCTGCCGATGTACGGTACAATATATTGTCTGAACCACCTGACAAAGAGACGTTGTGATCGGTTCCATAACCTACACGGTAGATCTCATCTTGCCAATCAGTATTTGCATCACCCAGATATTGAGCCTGCATAACAGTGCCGTCACCATTTGGTGTTCCAAACTGCTGTACAAAATCCCTGAACTCATCGGCAGTTAGAACATCCACTTTGTCTGTAATTTTACTGACAGAAAAGTTTCCGTTATAATTAACCTGCATTTCACCCGATCTACCGCGTTTAGTCGTAATGATAATGACACCATTCGAAGCACGGGATCCGTAGATTGCTGTGGCTGATGCATCTTTTAATACGGTTACCGACTCTACATCGTTAGGATTTAAGGTAGCCAAAGGATTTCTACCTCCCTGTACTCCGCCACCACCGTCACCGAGTGGAACGCCGTCAATTACGTATAATGGATCGTTGTTAGCCGCTAACGACGAACCGCTACGAATCCTGATAAGCGACCCTTCGCCAGGTGCGCCACCGCCGCTGCTTATTTGCAAACCTGCAACTTTACCCTGGATCAACTGATCGGTTGCCACTAATGGCCCACGATTAAAGTCTTCCGTAGTAACCGTAGTTACCGCGCCTGTCGCATCTTTCTTCCTTACGGTTCCATAACCAATCTGCACTACAACTTCACTCAGCTGATTTGCATCTTCTTCCATAACGACCGAAATGGTCGCTTGATTGGTATAATTCACCACTACATCCCGGAAACCGACATACGAGAAAATGATTTGCTGCCCCTGCGTTAAGCCGGATAGCTGGAAATTTCCGTCAAAATCTGTTACCGTTCCGGTATTCGTGCCTTCAACAACGATATTCACACCCGGCAAACTCAAGCCCGATCCCTTTTCGGTGACCGTTCCCGAGACGCTGCCCTGTGCCAATACGCCCAGAGGGAGAAGCAGTAAAAAATACAATAACTTATTGTAAAGCGTTTTCATACATTTTGTTTAGGTTAAAATTGAGTTTAGTTAACTTATACTTCACTTCGAATGTTAAAAATAAGTAAATTTCCGTAGGTTAGCCGACGAGCAGTGTTAAATGCGTGGCGCAAACGTTTTCGTGTTGACAACTTTAGCATATTAATGGTAAATTGACCCGGCAAATTCCAATCATCCGAATTTAAATTCCAATTTTTAAAAATACTGCAAAAAACAGCTAATGAAAAGAAAAGTTACACTCAAACAAATTGCTAAGGAACTAGACGTCTCCATTTCAACGGTTTCAAAGTCGCTTCGTAACAGTCCCGAGATCAGCGAGGATACGCGGCAGAAAGTTCAGGCCTTCGCCAAACTTTATAACTACCGCCCCAACAATATCGCACTGAGCCTTAAAAACCGCAAAACAAAAACTATCGGAATTATCATACCCGAAATCGTACATCACTTTTTTGCCACCGTAATCAGCGGCATCGAACACGTGGCCAATGAATGCGGGTATAGTGTCATTATATGTCTTTCGGACGAGTCATTTGACAAAGAAGTCCTCAATATGGAAATGCTGGCCAACGGTAGCATCGACGGTTTCATAATGTCGCTTTCAAAGGAAACTCAGTTTAAAGCCGATTTCCATCATATCACCGAAGTCATCAACCAGGGTATGCCAGTGGTGATGTTTGACAGGGTTGCCAATGAGATCCTTTGCGACAAAGTCATCATCGACGATAAAATGGCAGCCTATGAAGCCGTTCAAAACCTGATCGATCATGGTAAGAAACGCATCGCATTGGTCACAACCGTAGATTATGTAAGCGTTGGAAAACTGCGCACCGATGGATATACAAAAGCACTGCTCGACAACGGACTGGAATTCGATGAAGATTTGATCTTGAAAGTGGAAGACATCGACACCTGCGCCGAAAAAATCGGAAAATTATTGCAAGATCGAGCTATCGACGCGGCTTTTGCCGTCAACGAACTTTTCGCGGTGATCATAATCAAAAAAGCCGGCGAACTTGGATTGCGCGTCCCCGATGATCTATCTGTAATCGCTTTTACCGATGGAATAATCTCACAATATTCAACCCCTACCATTACCACCGTAAGCCAGAATGGCGTCAAAATGGGGAATAAGGCCGCCAAGATGTTGATCGAACGGCTGGAATCGGATGAACACGAGGAAGAACGCTATCGCACCGAGGTGATCGAAACCCATTTGATACACCGCGATTCGACAAAATAGTTAAATATAGTTAGCCGAATTAAAAAAATTATATATTTACATCCGATTATCAAAGCTTGTACTTTACTTCGAAACAAAGTAAGTTTTGATAAGCATCGCGCTTATCGTAGCCATCATTAACATACGATAATGGAAAAGCGTAAATTAGGTTTCTGGGAAATTTGGAACATGAGTTTCGGATTCCTGGGAATACAATTCGGGTTTGCCCTGCAGGGCGGCTTTATGTCCCGGATATTCCAAACCCTCGGTGCCGACAAAGATGCAATACCGCTACTCTGGATTGCCGCACCACTCACAGGATTAATTGTTCAGCCAATCATCGGATATCTGTCCGATAACACATGGCATTCGCGATTGGGTCGCCGTCGTCCTTATTTTCTGTTAGGGGCGATCTTGAGTTCGTTGGCACTTTTCGTCGTGCCTCATTCGCCTATGCTGTGGATGGCGGCCGGATTGCTTTGGGTTCTCGACGCATCGATCAACATCAGCATGGAACCTTTCCGGGCACTTGTGGCCGATAAACTTCCGAATTCCCAGCGGTCCTACGGATTCGTGATGCAGACTTTGATTATAGGAATCGGAACATGGATCGCTAGTAATCTTCCTTGGCTGGTAAACCAAATGGGCGTCAGCAACGACGCGGCTGCCGGAGTCGTGCCAATGTCGGTTAAAGTAGCGTTTGGCATCGGAGCATTCGTATTCCTGACAAGTATTTTGTATACGATTTTCACGACAAAGGAATATCCGCCGGAAGACCTTGACGCTTTCCGCGCCGAGAAAAAAGAATCACGCTTTTTCAAGGATACTTTTGCCGCCTTAAAGGAAATGCCGTCCACTATGAAAAAACTCGGCGTAATCCAGTTTTTCAGCTGGTTCGCATTTTTTACGATGTGGAGCATGGCCACACCGGCACTAACCGAACATGTTTACAGAGCCGAAGCTCCCACAGAGAAGAATTTTAATCTCGACGATGTTGCCGATAATGAAGCCTTTCGAGCGGCCAATCTAAAATATCAGGATGCGGCCAATTTAGTTGGATCGGCAATGGGAATCTACGGATTATCGTCGATGGCGTTCGCATTATTACTCACATTTTACACCGCTAAACGAAAAATTAA
>JADMKR010000007.1:8226-8513 GCA_015478765.1 Flavobacterium sp. | reverse complement strand
AACCATAGTACCGGTTATGAAAGAATTTAAAGCACATTTCTCATTAAAACGATAAATGTCACCTAATTAAAAAAGGCGGCTCACCAATTAGGTGAGCCGCCTTTTTTTATGTTTGAATGCCTAGCCCCGGGTGCAGCGGTATCCTTTTTATTGCCCCACGGTTTCAACCGCGGGCAAAAAAAAGATATAGCGAAAAACGGGAAAAGCTCCCGAAAAATATTACAGCGCGTTATATGTTTCAATTGCGACTTTCAAAATCTGTACAGATCTGATCAAGTCGTCTTTTT
>JADMKR010000007.1:5904-8216 GCA_015478765.1 Flavobacterium sp. | reverse complement strand
TTAAACCGACACCAGGCGAGGAATAGAAGCCGGCAGCGGGTGCCACCATCACTGTTTCGCCATCGAGGTCGAAAGATTCCAGCATCCATTGCGCGAACGCATCGGCATTGTCAATTGGCAATTGGGCGATACAATAAAATGCACCTTTTGGGTTTGCAACTTTGACTCCTTCGATCTTATTGAGTTCCGAAACCAGTGTATCCCTTCTTTCCCGGTATTCGGCAATTACTTCATCGAAGTAACTCTGCGGTGTATCGAGTGCGGCCTCACTGGCGATTTGCGCAAATGTTGGCGGACTCAAACGTGCCTGTGCGAATTTCATAGCGGTAGCCATAAGTTCCTTATTTTTGGAAACGATGCAGCCAATCCGAGCGCCGCACATACTATAACGTTTCGAAACCGAATCGATCATAATGGCGTGTTCTTCGAGCCCGGGCATGATCATCACCGAATGATGCATATCGCCATCGTAAGTGAACTCACGGTAAACTTCATCGGCAATCAGGAATAGGTCGTGTTTTTTTACAAGCTCAGCCAATTGATCCATTTCCTCTTTAGAATACAGATAGCCGGTTGGGTTGCCAGGATTGCAGATTAAGATGGCTTTCGTTTTCTGGGTAATCAATTTTTCGAATTCAGCTATTGGAGGCAGTGCAAAACCAGTGTCGATGGTAGAGATTACAGGTACTACACGAACACCTGATGCCGTTGCAAAACCGTTATAATTAGCATAGAAAGGTTCGGGAATGATAATTTCGTCGTCGTGATCCATGGTGCTTCCGATGGCAAACAGCAACGCTTCGGAACCTCCGGTGGTAATTATTATGTCGGCTGCATCGATTGGCAGACTTTGACGCTGATAAAAATCAGCTAATTTGTTACGGTAACTTTCGAAACCGGCCGAATGGCTGTATTCCAAAACCCGAATGTCGAGATTTTTAATGGAATTCATTGCGACTTCGGGGGTCTTAATGTCGGGTTGGCCTATATTTAAATGATAGACTTTGTGGCCTTTTCGCTTGGCAACTTCTGAGAAAGGAACCAATTTCCTGATTGGTGATTCGGGCATTTGATGGCCCTTGTTCGATACTTTTGGCATGGTGATGATTTAAGCTGCAAATTTGCGACTTTTTTTGATAATTTTTGCCAGAGCCGATGTGGAATTGAATACTATATTTAAGCGAATAGGAATTTCGCTAACTTTACTGAAATCTAAATTTGGAATGTATAGGTTTCTGATATTGATATTGTTACCGGTGTGCTGTATGAAGGCACAACAATTTTCATTTTCGGGTGACCGTCAAAAAGCCGTAATTCCATTCCGGTTGATCAATAACCTTATTTTTATACCGGTTACCGTAAATGGCGTCGAGCTGAATTTTATGCTTGATTCGGGTGTCGATAAAACGATTTTATTCAGTTTGGATGATACCGACGAAGTGAGTTTCGAAAATATAGAGAAGATTGAGCTGCGCGGGCTGGGCCATCTTGAATCGATTTCCGGTTTGAAATCGACTGGCAACAAACTGCAAATAGGAGCGCTGCATGATGTCTCACACGATATTTACATTATTTTGGACCAGCATTTCAACTTTTCGTCGTATGTTGGCATTCCTGTCAATGGTATCCTGGGTTATCAATTCTTTAAAAACCTAGTTGTTAAAATCGATTATAATCGTAAAAAACTTACGGTTTATTCGAATTCCGATAGGCTCAAAAAACAATTGAACAGATACTACGACGAAGTTCCGATGTCAATTGAACACAACAAGCCCTACGTTGGTGCGATGATCAATCGGGGTCGTGATTTACCTGTGAAATTATTGATAGACAGCGGCAGCAGTGACGCACTCTGGCTGTTTCCGGACAAGGATATACAGGTGCCGGAAAAACATTTCGATGATTATCTTGGCCTGGGTTTCAGCGGGGAGATTTTTGGGAAGCGTGGCCGTATCGCCAACCTCCAACTTGCCGACTTTACTATGCTCTCACCTATAGTCTCATTTCCCGATTCGGTTTCTTTACGAAATCTCACAAAGGTGGATCAACGCTCCGGTTCGGTTGGAGGGGAAATTTTGAGACGTTTCACAGTTGTGTTCGACTATCCGAATAGGCTGATGTACCTGCGCAAAAGTAAGCACTTCAATGAACCTTTTGACTATAACATGAGTGGGATGGAAATCTATCACACCGGCGTACAATGGGTGCAGGAAACGGTTCCGCTGCAAACGGTGATCAGTGAAAGTTCATACGATGTACGTGGTGATAAAATTAGCGACTTCAGGTATAAATTTGAGTTGAAACCCACCTAT
>JADMKR010000007.1:0-5894 GCA_015478765.1 Flavobacterium sp. | reverse complement strand
GGAATTCGCACCCAGTCGCCGGCGGCAGAAAGTGGACTGTTGAAAGGTGATGTTTTGGTACGGATAAATAAGAAAGCGGCCTATCAATATACTCTGCAGGAAATAAACGAACTACTGAAATCGACCGAAGGAAGAAAAATACAACTACTGATACAAAGGGACGGAAAGTTCTTTGAAACAGTATTCTATCTAAAAAAAATATTATAAAAAAAGCCCTCATTGAGGGCTTGATTTTTTTATCGCATCGGACTTGTTTTTGGTTTCTCGAGCGGACTTGTTTGCGAAGCGTCAACAACTTCGCCTTTAATTTTTAGAGGAACACGGCCACCTTCATAATTGACAGCATTCGATTCTACGGTGATAGTTTTCCTGATCGGGCCTGGCGCCATGTTATACTTGACATCGATCTTTCCTGTTTTGCCCGGCATTATCGGCTCGGTCGGTTTTGACGGAACAGTACAACCACAGGTGGACTGTACATTGGTAATGATTAGAGGAGCGTCACCGGTGTTGGTAAATTCAAATGACCTGAGGCCACTATCTGAACCTTTAGTAACTGTGCCGTAATCAATTGTGTTATTTTTGTCTTTAAATTCGATTTTGGCTCCTTGAGCGAATGCAGCGACATTCAAACCTGCCAACGCCATAAATAAGAATAATTTTTTCATGATGTGATTTTAATTTGGTTGCGTAAATTTAATTGCTTTTAATTAATTGACAAATAATTAAATCCTTTTTATACTGTACTTAATTATTTACTTTTGCACAATTACAAAAACCAGACCATAGTCCGATTTAAATGAGGAGCAGCGCTTCCGGAGTAATCTATTATGGTATTTCCTGCTGTTCGCTGCAATTTTTTGTTTGTTAAACAAAAAGATATACGCTGCCATCAGGGCTATCGACCAATCATTTTATTTTTAACCAAGTTTGTTTTAAACGAAGCACCTGCCATGAATATTCCTGCACAATTCGACGCCAAAACGATTGAGAAAAAGTGGTATGACTACTGGATGGAACAGAATTTTTTCCATTCAGAGCCCGATCATCGCACGCCATATACCATTGTAATTCCGCCGCCAAACGTGACAGGAGTCCTGCATATGGGGCACATGCTCAACAACACCATTCAAGATGTGTTGATAAGACGCGCGCGATTGCGGGGTTTCAATGCCTGCTGGGTTCCGGGAACCGACCACGCATCGATTGCTACTGAGGCGAAGGTCGTTGCAAAGTTAAAATCGGAAGGTATCAACAAAAACGATTTGTCGCGTGAGGAATTTCTTGAACATGCCTGGGACTGGACTAATAACTACGGAGGTGTAATCTTAGAGCAACTTAAAAAATTGGGCGCGTCCTGCGATTGGGAACGCACAAAATTCACGATGGATCCTGAAATGTCAGCTTCCGTCATAAAATCGTTCGTAGGTTTATATAACAAAGGCCAGATTTACCGGGGCTATCGTATGGTGAACTGGGATCCTGAAGCCAAGACTACATTATCTGACGAAGAAGTAAATTACGAAGAACAGCAAAGTAAATTGTATTATTTGCGCTACAAAATTGCCGATAGCGACGAGTATATCACCATCGCAACCACCCGGCCAGAAACCATTTTAGGCGATACTGCAATTTGTATAAATCCGACTGACACTCGCTATTCGCATTTAAAGGGAAAACGCGCCATTGTTCCAATCAGCGGTCGGGAAATCCCAATCATCGAAGATGAATATGTCGATATTGAATTTGGAACCGGATGCCTCAAAGTTACTCCTGCACATGATATCAATGATAAAGCGTTGGGTGATAAGCACAACCTGCAAATAATTGATATTTTCAATGACGATGCGACTTTGAATTCCAACGGACTGCACTACGAAGGGAAAGACCGGTTTGTAGTTCGCGAACAAATTGCAACTGAACTCGAGCAAAACGGTCACCTGGCCAAAGTGGAGACACATCTGAATAAAGTAGGCACTTCGGAAAGGACCAAAGCTGTAATTGAGCCGCGTTTGTCCGATCAATGGTTTCTGCGAATGGAAGATTTGGTGAAGCCTGCGATCAAGGCGGTATTGGAGACCGGTGAAATAAAACTTCATCCGAAAAGGTTTGACAATACCTACCGTCATTGGCTGGAAAATATCCGCGATTGGAATATTTCACGACAGTTGTGGTGGGGGCAGCAAATCCCCGCCTATTTTTATGGTGACGGCAAAGAAGACTTTGTAGTTGCAGAAACCATTGAGGATGCGGTCGAATTGGCTCGCCAGAAAACGGGTCGTGCCAATTTGGCGATAGCCGATCTTCGTCAGGACAGCGACGCCCTCGACACTTGGTTTTCGTCATGGTTGTGGCCAATGGCTGTCTTCGGCGGAATTTTGGATCCCGAGAACAAAGATTTCAAATATTATTATCCGACCAACGATTTGGTAACAGGTCCCGACATTTTGTTTTTCTGGGTAGCGCGGATGATTATCGCCGGATATGAATACACAGGCGAAAAACCGTTTTCAAATGTGTATCTCACGGGATTGGTACGCGATAAACAACGGCGCAAAATGTCAAAATCGCTTGGCAACAGTCCGGATCCTCTCGATCTTATAGAAAAGTTCGGTGCCGATGGCGTTCGCGTAGGGCTCTTGCTTAGTGCGTCGGCAGGAAATGATATTATGTTTGACGAAGAATTGTGTAACCAGGGCAGGTCGTTTTCGAATAAAATCTGGAATGCTTTCAAGCTAATAAAAGGGTGGGAAGTAGGCGATGTCATCCCGCAACCTGAATCGGCACGAATTGCCATTTTATGGTACGAGGCCAAACTTCAGCAATCACTTCGTGAAATCGATGATCATTTTGAAAAGTATCGCATTTCGGATGCCTTGATGTCGATTTACAAATTGATATGGGATGATTTCTGTTCGTGGTTCCTGGAAATCATCAAACCTGCCTATCAGCAGCCAATTGATGCGAAAACCTATACGGCAGCCATTACATTATTGGAGGATAATCTGAAATTATTGCATCCTTTCATGCCATTTTTGACCGAGGAGATTTGGCAACTAATTGCTGTAAGACCCGTTGATGAGGCATTGATTGTCTCGCAATGGCCGGAATATAGTGACTATGATGCGAAAATCATTACTGATTTCGACAATATGTCGGAGGTTGTTTCTGGTGTACGTTCGATTCGAAAGAATAAGAATATCGCATTTAAGGATTCTATTGAACTCAAGATCCTCAACAATGAGAATCTGCCTTCAAACATGGATTCTATTGTTGCCAAGCTCGGCAATATATCGGCGATTGAATACGTAACAGAGGCGGTTGATGCATCGATGACGTTCCGGCTTAAATCGAATGAATACTTTATCCCGATAACCGGCAGTATCGATATTGAGCAGGAAGTCGCCAAACTGACAGAAGAGCTGAATTATACCAAAGGATTTTTGAAATCAGTCCAATCTAAGCTTTCGAACGAGAAATTCGTACAGGGTGCCCCCGAAAAAGTTTTGGAAAACGAACGTAAAAAGGAAGCTGATGCCAAAGCAAAGATTGAAACATTAGAACAGAGCCTGCATTCGATGAAAGGCTAGCTACTGTGCTACCGGGCGTGGTGAAGGCGCAGCCGTTTTAGTTGCAGCTTCATATTTCCGGGCGACATTTTCCCAGTTTATGACCTTGAAAAATCCGTCGATATATTTTTTTCGGCGGTATTGATAATTTAAATAATAGGCATGTTCCCAAACATCGAGTGCTAATATTGGCGTACCTGCGACCAGGGCTTGTGGCATCATTGGATTGTCCTGATTTGGCGTATTGCTGACCTGCAGTTTTCCTGTCCGGTCTACGATAAGCCACGCCCATCCTGATCCGAACTGTCGGGAAGCCGCACTTTCAAAAGCCGTTTTAAACTCGGCGAACGAGCCAAAATTTTTAATGATAGCTTCGGCGAGTGGTCCTTCGGGCTCGCCTCCGCCGTCTGGCGACATGGATTCCCAAAACAGATTGTGGTTGTAATATCCGCCCGCATTGTTCCGCAACGCGGTATTTGTCATATCGAGATTGGCGAGCACCTCTTCAATGGTCGATTTTTGATAAATGGTGGTTTCGACAGCGCGATTAAAATTATTGGTATAGGTGAGATAATGTTTTGAATAGTGGATATCCATGGTCAGCGCATCGATGTTTGGTGCCAGAGCATCATACGAATAGGGAAGCTTTATTGTTTGAAACGGTCCCGGATCGGCCCGTACATCATCCGGATTCCCAAGTGTTACTTTCTCTTCGGCTGCGGGTAGGGGAACTTCTACGACTTCGGTCAATTTTTTATCATTGCAGGAGTGAAGGCTTACTGCCAGCAAACCCCAAAATAGAAACTGCTTCATGATTATAGTGAATTAATGATCTGGATGTAACACTCTTTTGCTTCGTCGCTCGACAAGTGGCTGATTTGCATCCATGCATTGGTTTTAAAAGCGTTGCGTAAATCGGCGGCACTTGATGCATTCCGGTGAAGATTTCCCTGCGTTGCTTGTTTGTAATACGCATATAATCGCAATTGAACATCCTGCGGTAAAGACGCTTGCGACATCTCTGCCGCTTTGGTAACCGCTTCATTAAACCGGATGTCTAATTCAGATTCTTCCATTACTGATTTTTATTGGCAATAACATCGTGGCCACCCACGACCTTTTGGCCTAATTTCACGGTAAGTTCCGTGCCTAGCGGAAAATATAGGTCGACTCGTGATCCGAATTTGATAAAACCTGCATCCGAACCCTGCACTACCTGCATTCCTTCCTTAGCGTAATTGACGATACGTTTCGCCAATGCGCCGGCAACCTGTCGGTACAAAATATCACCAAAAATGCGATTCTCGATAACGACGGTCGTTCGCTCGTTATCGGTACTTGCTTTGGGATGCCAGGCCACCAGATATTTCCCCGGATGATATTTACTGTACTTAACCTTCCCATTTACAGGATATCGGGTAACATGCACATTTATGGGAGACATAAAGATCGATACCTGTAAGCGTTTATCGTTAAAATACTCGGCTTCAAAAACTTCTTCGATCACGACAACTTTTCCATCAACCGGAGCGATTACATGTTCATCGGCTACATTGGTCATTCGCTTTGGATTCCGGAAAAATTGCAGCACCATTATAAGCAGGAACAAGACTGCAAACTGCAGCACTTTCTGCAACCAGAAAATCGTTACGAATTTATCAGCTAAAAATATGAAAAGCACCGTTAACGTCGTTGCTACCAGAATAATTTTTCCGCCTTCTTTATGAAACATAGGTTGTAATTTGATATAATAAAAATAGGATTGGCGCTGCGAATATAACACTGTCCAACCTGTCTAAAATTCCGCCATGGCCCGGCATAATCGTTCCACTATCCTTTACATCGGCGATTCGTTTGAATTTGGACTCTACTAAATCGCCCAATGTGCCAAAGATACTGATAATAATCGCGCTAAACATCCATACGAAGCGATCCTCCTTTACATAGAAATCAGCTATCAAAATTCCCGCAAGCATCGTAAATATCAAGCCCCCTACAAAACCTTCGACTGTTTTCTTGGGCGAAATACGCTCGAACAACTTGGTGCGGCCAATGGTTTTTCCGATGATGAAAGCAAAAGTATCGTTTGTCCAGAACATTATAAAAATTGCGATAAGGATCGCCGAATTGTAGTCGCCGCCAAAAACCGGAATTTTAGGGATCAAAATAAAAGGGATGATAATATAACCAACCAAGAACAGGTAACCCAATAACGGCCGGACACTTTTTTTACTTGTATTGTACAAAAACATCAAGCATCGGATATTTATCAGAATGGTCGCCAAAACCAGAAACATGTCAAAGTTGGCAATCCATCGGTCAGAA
>JADMKR010000006.1:4726-8520 GCA_015478765.1 Flavobacterium sp. | reverse complement strand
ACCGACATTATATGCAAAACCTTCCAGCCTTTCGCCTTTAAATAATCGGAGACCATGGATCGATGGCAACGCCACCAAACTGCCTCTGAACACATGTAGGCAACCGTTTCTTTTGTTGCCAGTTCTTCCAACTGCGATGCTGCATTTTTGAATTGATCCGTTTCCATATAATCGGCGTAACCGCGAAAAGACAGGTTGTTCCATGCCGTGTTTGCCGAATCGGGTTTTGGTTTACGCCGACCACCCAAATCGGTCATATGAAGATATTTAAGTCCTGATTGTTCCATGGAATCAGCTAAATTCTCTTGGTCGAAATGAGGATATTTGCGCGAACCGGGATGGGTGCGGATGTCAACCAGCACCGAGATTTCAAAATACCGCAACATCTCCAGAAACTCCGCCAGTTCGCGGTTTGAATGTCCGATGGTGTAAATGGTTGTCATGGGCACATATTATTGAATGCCAGTATATATTTGTCGATATACAGCTGTTTTTCTTTGGATTTGTATTGTTGGATGAACCGCGGATGCTCCAGGGTCACAATCGAATCGAACATCTTTTTTTCCTGATTCAACTTATGGATAAAAACAGCATTCCTTTTACCGAGAACGAAAACCTGGGATGTATCGAGGCCGAGATCGATGTGATTTTGAAGCGAATCCAGCATAAAATCTTTCAGCATCTTAAAAAGGTTAGGATCGTCATAATAATTGGCATTGATCCATTTTCCGGCAGCGGCTTCCCGGATGATTGCCAGCGGAAAAGGTGAGTTTATATAGAAGTCGGCGAAAAATTTGGCCGCGCCGCCATACGACTCGATGACATCATACATATATACCGACGATATTTCGTGGGTATGTGCCGATGCCATTTCGATTCCGCATACACTTTCCAGCCGCTTGGTGTCGGTGAAAGGTACGCCTGTGACGCCGGCACCGTGCCTGCTCGGATTGATTCCGATGATAAAACGGCGGCGGGCAAAATCGTCATAGTATTTTTTATAGAATTGCGCTGATACCACATTGGTTTCAGGATTTTCGAGATACGGGTTCATAACCTGGAAACCGTTGGGCAGTTTGCCGGGATAATGCAGATTTTTATTGAAGTCCAGGACTTTGTCGGCGAATGTTCTTGTCATCTTTAGGAGCAGTTCATGGTAACAAATGATTTCGCACCGATGGGTAGCCTTATAAATATAATCATTAAAATCCAAGCTGTCAAACAGCTTACATTCCCGATACATTGTGGTGACCGGTACTGCGTGAAGGATGGCAGCGGCAGCCCGCAGCAGGGCGACAGCAGGTGCGGTGGCAGAATGCGAGGACTAAAGCGGACAGCCTGACGGCAGCGAGGGATTTGAGAAAAGGAAGAGGTGGAATCTGCCGGCACGCCCAATGAATTAACATTGTCCAATTGTCAGTGAAATTTTTTATCTGTAATTTCAGCGCCTGAAAAAAACCGAAAATTCCAGTATGTCTCAGAAAATTAATCTACGCGCCTTTGCCAACTTTTTTAAATCTTCATCCGCTGGCGGAATTATTCTGCTTTTTTGTGTTGTACTTTCGCTAACCATTGCAAACACAGGGTTGGCAGCTGGTTTTGAAAATTTCCTGAATACAGAAATCGGATTTAATACCGACTCGATCCACCTTCGATATCCCGTTATTTTGTGGATAAACGACGGCTTGATGGCGATCTTTTTCCTTTTGGTGGGTCTGGAAATCAAGAGGGAAATTGTGGAAGGTGAGCTTTCGTCGCTGCGTCAGGCGGCGCTCCCGGTGTTTGCAGCCTTGGGTGGAGTGGCAGTTCCCGCACTGATATATGCGGTTCTGAACGGTGGAAATCCCGCGACATCAGCGGGCTGGGGGATCCCGATGGCGACCGATATTGCGTTTGCACTTGGCGTGTTGTCATTGTTAGGCTCGCGCGTACCCACCGGACTGAAGATCTTCCTTGCCGCCCTTGCCATCGTAGATGATTTGATGGCGATATTGGTGATTGCGATTTTTTACACATCGGAGATTCACTATTTCTATCTTGCGAGCGCCGGTGGCATTTTACTACTTCAAATTGCTTTCAATAAGTTGGGCTTTAAAAACATACTATTTTACATCATACCGGGAATATTCATGTGGTATTTTATTCATCATTCGGGTATTCACGCTACGATTGCGGGTGTTCTTACGGCGCTTACATTACCTACGACTGCCGACGCGGTTGAATCACCTTTGGAAAAACTCGAGCATTTCTTGTCCAAACCCGTGAATTTCCTGATAATGCCGATTTTCGCCATCGCCAATACCAATATCACATTTGTGGATGGCATGGTTGAGGGATTGGTGAGTAGCCTGGGTCTCGGAATCGTGCTGGGCTTAATTATAGGCAAGCCAGTGGGAATTATGGCGATGTCGTATTTGTCGGTTAAATTCAGGGTATCGCAATTGCCCGCCCATACCAAATGGCCGCATATCCTCGGTGCCGGTTTGCTGGGAGGCATCGGGTTTACCATGTCGATTTTCATAGCATTGCTTTCGTTCGATGACGAATTCTTACAGTCTGAGGCGAAATTTGCTATTTTGGTAGCTTCGATCATTGCCGGAATTTCCGGATTTATGGTGCTGAAAATGTACGGTAAGAAAAGGCCGTTTGTTGAAAACAGTGCCAATGCGATGAGGCCGGTGGAACCGAACGACTAACGGAACCGTCTCATCGTTCATCTGAGAAATCTGAGGATTACTTATGGTTTCCCAGCAGTCCAAAATCGGTGATCAGACGGCAGGGTTTGCCTGCTGCGTCGAATCCGATATAGGATTTGAAACAACCGTCTCCCAGTCCGGTTGTGAAGGCCGCCAGATTGTACTTATCGAATGGATACATGGCAAAGCGCCAGCCGATTCGGTGATTTTTGTACATTTCGTCGAATAGTGGTCCGTCCATATTACGGGCCATCTCCATATCGATGACTTTTGCCGCATCTTTATCGAGGAAGATTGCGACCCCGCCGTCAACGCAGTACAATTCAGGATTGTCTTCACCACCAAAGGCCACTTCAGCCTGTTTTTCCCGAAGAGCCTGTTCCCATTTTACGACAGGTTGGTCGCTGAATTTAATTCGTGCAAAAGCAACCGACTGCTCATCGCCGGCGCTCATGACGGCTAGCTGTACGGGGAAGTCGCCCACCGGAAATTGATATGTAAATGGAATTCCGTATTCGTCGATGTGCAGCGGGTCGCAAACGATTATTTGTCCGCTGCTGATTTTGATCTGTCCGATTGTGATGCCTGTAAATCCAACGGGTATCTTGGTATTGCTTTGTAAGGTGGTACCCGGGGCAAATGCGGTCTCGTATATTTCGGGAGTTGCCAGTAGTTGGATATCGGCTTGTTGGATAGTGTCGAGTGGAGTGGTGGAGACCGGCCGGTTCTGGTCAGAGAAATTTTGACAACTGAAGGTCAAAAGTGCCGAGAAAAGAAGATAGGTGATATTTTTCATAAGATTTTTTTTATGCGGATAAGAGCCGCTTTTTTGATTGGTTTATATTTTTAGACAACTTGCGTCCGGTGCAAAAGTACTTTGCGATTCAAAGTTACATGATAAATTTATATGAACATGATTTTTTTATGTTTTTTTGTGGGAAGTAAAGCGAATTGATTCGGAAACCGATTTACTGAAGTAAATGAATTGCCTTTCTAAATAACGACCCAAGGCAAAATAAAACATCTATATACGTGTAAAAATTTGGATAAAATAATTAGCCCCACCATACGCAGGGCTAATTTTCAGGCTTTATAGCT
>JADMKR010000006.1:0-4716 GCA_015478765.1 Flavobacterium sp. | reverse complement strand
CATTAATAAATTTGTGCCATCTTTCAATTGACTGAAGGTCTCCAACCAACTGGAAAGAAACACTATCATTAAAAAATTCGAATTTTATTCTGGGGTCGCGATCCGCTTTAAGTTGGAAATACAGCTTTAGTTTTTGTATTGGGTCAGCATCGCCTGGTTTGGCCGATGCAGTACCGCGTGTAATTGCAACGTCGCATTTTTCCGCTTTCGTAAGATCGACGATAAGGGTTTTCGTATTATCGGTCAAATTGCTGCGGAAGAATACCAAGTTGTTTGTCTCGTCGATCGCGATAACGTAGTCGCCCCAAAATTCATATTGCGACTTCTTTGTAAGCTCGGCCGTTAGGGATTTCAGTTTGCTTTTTCTAATTTTTCTGTAATAGCAAGCCCAAAAATTTAAGGAAATTCTTCATCGAGCAAACGTAGCAATTCTGGGAAAGGTTTATTTAGAAGTTATGTGTTTATCGAATTTGAGGAATATTAATCAAAACTAAAACCACGCAGTTTCCTGTGTAGTAAAAATCTAATGACTTATTGGGTTGATCATGAGTAATATTTATTTTTAGCTAAATACCTTTTAGCACTATCAGATGCGCAAATCAGTCCGCCGGCCATCATAATCACATCTTTTAAAACAAGCCTTCCGGCACCTGATAAATACGGAAATCCATAATGTGGCGTGGGGAAGTCCCCACCCAGGTTTGGGACATAAACTTCAGGACTTGTAATTAAGAAAGACAACGTGACAATCGACATTATAAAGGTCAGTAGTCCGCCAATCAATCCAATTTTACTAAACCATATTCCCAGCAAAGTAAAAATTCCGATTATAATTATCACCAATCCCAACCCATACGCAAAAAGATAGGTTCCATTTTTAGCGTGCCAGTCAATATTTTTCTTTACTGTTTTCCCTTCCGGATTTTTGTAGGCTGCATACTCGGGCGCTTCGTTGGTGTAGAAGAAAGACATAAACGGGCTATTGGCTACAAAAGGAACAATCCCGTCGGCTTCATAGGGAAAAGCCTTGAGGCCGCCAATCCACGCCATTACTATAAATATGGCTATGCGGATTATATTGATGAATTGTTTCTGGCTTTGGGCCAACAGTGTAATAATAGTTTTCATTTTAGGAAGATTTATGCTGCCGATGTAGCGTCGTTGTAGGGCTCGGTGTTACAATCCGATTTTCTGACTGCATCTTTATCGTAACCAATAAATAGATTTATGTAAATGTTACGGGATAATCGCGCTATTACTGGCATAAGCAGAACAAGACCGATCAAAATAGCGATAAAAGAATTGGTCAGTCCGCTCGAAAAGATGAAATGGGATGCCATAAAAATCATTATTCCAGCAAAAACGGCCAGTCCGTAACTGACGTACATTGCGCCAAAGAAGAAGTTGGGTTCTACTTTATATTTAAATCCGCAGCACCTGCAATGTTCGTGCATCTTCATCGTTTGGGTTATTATGTACGGATTGCTGTTGACAAACATATCATCATCATGACATTTAGGACACTTTCCCGCTGTCATACTATAAATTTTACTTCCTTTCGAAAACATAAAGTCTCTTTAAAAATATCATGCAAATTTCTAACATATAACTGTTTAACCCAATGTAAAGAAATCTCTTTAAATTGTATATTTGAGACATTATGGCTAGAAAAAATACGCTAAATGTTCTCGGGCTAAAACAGTTTAATGCTGACAGTTCAGATTTTTATGTAAATACGGTGTCGCAACATTTGAAAGCGAGCCATCTGCATATCAATAAGGCGCATAAGCATGATTTTTATGCATCCATTTTATTCACTGCTGGATCGGGAATTCATGAAATTGATTTTAATTCGTATCAGGTAAAGCCCAACTCTGTATTCCTTTTGGCACCTGGGCAAACACATCATTGGGAACTCTCAGAAGATGCTGAGGGAATAATTTTCTTTCACTCCAAGGATTTTTATGAGTCGCATTATGTCCGAGATCTTTTGAGCGATTATACATTTTTTTCGAATGTGCAAAATCAGGGTGTGCTGTATCTCGATCAGCGGATGCAGGAAGAAATCGTTCCGATTTTCAACAAATTGCTGGCAGTGACTCATCAAGATGGTTTTCGCCAGAAACAGCTGCTGTTGAGTTTAATTACCCAGATTTATGTGCAATTGGATAATATTTTGATTTCCGATACATCAGTACAACCAACCAGACATGACGGGTATTATTCGGCGTTTCTCAAATTCCAGCGAATGGTCGAACAACATTTTCTGAATGAGAAATCGGTGAGCCAATATGCCGATTGGATGAATATGACTGCAAAGCATTTAAATCGGATCAATCAAACGATTGTAAGTAAATCTACGCTGGAGATTATCACCGACAGGGTAATTCTTGAAGCAAAGCGCATCTTGATTTTTGGTGATAACAATATTTCGCAGGTGGCCGAGCAGCTGGGATATTCCGACTATTCGCATTTCTCCAAAATATTTAAAAATAAAACAGGCATGACGCCCACCGACTTTCTAAAGCAGTACCATTAATTTACTGAGGCTTTTTAGATCTAAATGGGGTAGTTTATTTAAGGCTTGTCATTGTCATCTGCCAGGTATTCCAAAATATCGCCGGGTTGACAGTCGAGTGCACGGCAAATTGCTTCCAAGGTGCTGAAGCGTATTGCTTTTGCTTTTCCCGTTTTCAGGATTGACAGATTGGATAACGTCAGGTCGACCCGCTCAGATAACTCGTTGAGTGAGATTTTACGCCGGGCCATCATTACATCCAGATTTACAACTATTGGCATGCTTATACGGTTAGGTCGTTTTCTATCTGCATCTCGACACCTTTTTTAAAGATCACCGCAATTACATAAATGACAGCCGACATCAAAATGAACGCTTGAGCATCCGACCAGAATGCGTCGAGGTTTTCAGTGGAATATTGGTAATATCGCAGATTTTCGGATGTTTCGCGCGCTATATAGCTGAGAAGTCCGATTGAAAATGTGTAGTAGCTCAATTGCATAATTTGCTCGGCTACGAAGTTATTGAACGGTTTTGTCAAGTCTAATTTGCCCAGCAGTCGGATTACGATGTAGAAAAGGTATGCTTTGAGAACAGCGATAAATATAATAAAGCTGTATATGCCGAAAAATGCCCACTGATTCTGGTTATAAACCGAACTTAGATCCAAACTATTATATAGGTTCGGAATCATTTCAGGATTGAAGATACTCATGACAAAATTTACAATATATCCTCCGGCTTCAATGCACAATCCGATGAAAATAATCCATGCGATAATTTGAAGAATCTTAAAAACAAAGTTTTCGGTTGACATATTCTTATGGTTTAAAATATGCCGCAATATAATATATATTTATTGATAAACAACAAATTTATTTTTTTAATCGGTAAATATTTGTTCGGATCTGAATGATCAGGATAGTAATGTAAGTTCCCAGGCTATATTTTCGCGTGCCTGCTTTTCATAACGGCTATAAAAATGAGTGGTTTTATATATTGCCGCCATTTCCAAAAAATGCTTTAGAACCTTACTCCTTCCGGGATTATAAATCATATCGGGAAATATCGAATATTCTTTGCGAATTTGTTGAACGTAGGTGATATAAACATCGCGGTTTTTTCCGAGGATCGATAAGTCGGCGTCGGTGAAGTAGTTTATATCGGCATTGTCAGTGGCACCATGTACTTTAGTAGCCAGTATTAAATGGCTGCAGTGCAAAATCTTTATTTCGGGGTAACCAATGTCTGTTAGTCGTTGTCGCATTATGACGGCACTGTCTTCTTCATTACGGCTATTGGTGGGTTCGTATACCAGATCATGGTAAAACACGGCGAACATCATCGTATCCCAGTCGGCAACTAGTTCCTGCACCATTATCAATTCGCTGAATAAATTTTCAAGATGTGATAAGTTGTGATAGTACCGATGCGGCTGCGCATAGTTCGCTTCGATTTCGTGCCACAATTCCTGAATCAGGGCTTCGTTGCTGGTATATTTTCTCGCAAGGCCAAAAAGGATTTCTCTTAACAAAAGTCGGAAATTTATAAGTCGGACATCAATCAACTAGATCGGAGATGGTAATACTATTATCTCAACAGTTAAATCCTGACCGCCATCAAGCTTGGGAATAAGCGCATGATAAGTCAGATTTGGAGCATGAGCCGTCATATTTTGGTAAAAGGTAACGACTAAATTCTGATCCCGGGTTTCGCACTCGGTTTCCAGCACATATTCAATGGATGTGTTGCCGCTGGTGAAATTCATTTTGCCAATAACGAGGTCATACATTGAAAAATCGATTTCAGGCAGGCAGCTTCCTGTAACCAATGCATTGAAATTGGCCTGATCACTGATAATTGTGAAATCGCCGGCCAAATCGATCTCCATTTGATATTTGGTATCGGTACATCCATACTCACTTTCCAAACTTTTTGGTATCAGTGTGGTGTCAGAGCAAGGGTCATCATCTTTACTGCAGGCCAGGATCAGGAATGATATCAGCGTGAATAAACTAATTCGATGTCTCATAATACTATATTTTAGAAGTTTAGAACAATTCGATCATGTTCTTTTCTAGATGTAATTTTTAGCGAGGGTTGCGCCAAATGTCTGTAAAACTTTACAAAATCGCAAGATGGGCTTTTTAAATGCAACCTAATTCCGAATTATACTAATCTTCCCATTGCCTTCAACC
>JADMKR010000005.1 GCA_015478765.1 Flavobacterium sp. | reverse complement strand
CTGAGGCCTGTGCCTTTTACGTCAAAAAAATCTTCCATCCCGACGAGTTCCAGCAATTCGATAATTTTGCGCTTTTTTTCCAGCTTATTGACATTGGACAAATATTTACCAACGTTTTCAGCCACTGTGATATACGGCATCAATCCGAAATCCTGAGTAAGAAATTTTACATCGTCGTGTCCGGCGATCAGCTTATATTTCGGACCTTGAATCAACGTATTGTTGAATGTTACCGAACCCGTGCCTGCATCGACATTGCCATAAATTAATTTCAGCAACGTGCTTTTTCCGCAACCACTTTCGCCGATTACCGACAGGTGTGCGCCCTCGGAAATCGTTAAGTCTATATTTTTTATAACCGGTTCCGAACCATAACCGAACGACAGATTTTCAATTACTAGCATGTGCAAAAATACTATTTCCGAAGATTCTTATGCAAAAAAAGCTGTCTCCAATGGAAACAGCTTTTCAACTATTCAACTTAACTTAACTTTAATTTCCTTCCCTCTGAGCGTCTTCGATCATTTGCTGGTTGGCAGTAATCGCAAACTCGACTCTTCTGTTTTGGCTACGGCCTTCAGCAGTTTCGTTGGTCGCAATCGGATCGGCGATACCCATACCTTCGGTGGTAAATCGCGATGAAGCGATGCCTTTATTCACTAAATAATTTCTGACGGAAGCCGCACGCTGATCGGATAAGGTCAGATTGTATTCAGCGGCCCCGGTACTGTCGGTGTAACCAAAAATCTGAATATTGGTATTTGGATACTCCTTAAATACCGGAACGAGCTTATCCAGATTTTGTTGTGCTGTAGATGTTAGTGTCGATTTATTGGTATCGAAACGAACGGCATTTTCTTTCAGCGTCAATTTGATTCCTTCGCCAATCCTTTCAACTTCAGCACCTGGCACAGCATTGTCGATTTCCCTGGCCTGTTTGTCCATTTGATTACCGATCACACCGCCGGCAACACCGCCAATCACACCACCAAGAACAGCACCCATGGCGCCTTTTCCGCCTTTGCCGACATTATTTCCAAGCACGCCGCCAATTACCGCACCACTGGCAGCACCAATAGCGACGCCGCGCTGCGTTTTATTCGTATTCTTTGCCGCTTCACATCCAGTGAAAACGGTTCCGGCAGTCATCATGACGCCTAGTAGATATATTGAGAACTTTTTCATAGTATGGTGATTTATTAGTTAACTTTTTGAAATTGGTAAATAACATTTGTCGTGTTGCCGCCTACGTCGACCTGATCAACAAGCTGAAAAGATGTTGGCGACTGGTTGGCAATGTCCAATACATAACCATCGCGGACTTTTCGCGCCTTTTCGTCGGCGTTTAAAATTTTAAGTACGAACTTCCCATTGTCGTTGATGAACCATGTGATTGGTGAAGAAAAAGATGTACAATCGGCATTATTGATTGACATATGCCCTTTGTTGTTGTTGGGAACAAAACTCCAGGTACTTCCCTGGAAACATTTGGAATCGGCAAGTTGGAACGAGTTGACCTGAATATAATCAGATCCGGGATACGTAACTGTATTCAAAATCCAGTCACCTTTAAGATCATTTTGCGATGACCTGTCAATCTTTGTGGCAGTAGCGGAATTCGATTTGCATCCTATTAGTAGAATCGCAAATATTCCTGTTAAAAAGAGGTTTTTCATTGGTAGGTTATTTAGAATTTAACACTAACAAATATACAATCGATAAAATCCATATGTTAAAAAGACATTGATAATTCACTAAACATTAACAAAGCCCGCCATTTTGTCACCTGTTGTATGTTGGTATCTTATTTGAAATTAGGGCCGCGCAGGAGATTATTATTCTAATCATTTTTCAAAAAAAAACATATTATGACAACCGGAAAAATTAATGTTTCAGTCGAAAACATCTTTCCTTTAATTAAAAAGTTCCTCTACAGCGATCATGAAATCTTCCTTCGGGAACTGGTTTCGAATGCGACCGACGCGACTCTGAAATTGAAACACCTTACCAATATAGGTGAAGCGACCGTAGAATACGGCAATCCCAAAATTGAAATCAAAATCGATAAAGAAGGCAAAAAGCTGCATATAATCGATCAGGGTATCGGGATGACCTCAGAGGAGGTTGAGAAATACATCAATCAGGTAGCCTTCTCGGGTGCTGAGGAATTTCTGGATAAATATAAAGACTCTGCTAAAGATTCGGGAATTATCGGTCATTTTGGCCTGGGCTTCTATTCGGCATTTATGGTTGCTGAAAAAGTAGAAATCATTACCAAGTCTTACAAGGACGAACCTGCTGTGAAATGGATTTGCGATGGAAGTCCGGAGTTCACTCTGGAGCCTGCCGATAAATCCGACCGCGGTACCGAAATCATACTTCACATTGCCGAAGACTCAACCGAATTCCTGGAAGAGAGCCGAATTACTTCGCTGTTGAACAAGTATAACAAATTTATGCCGGTGCCAATTAAATTCGGCACTCGCACTGAAAAAATCGAGCAGAAAAAAGGCGAGCAAGTCGATGCTGAAGACAAAGACGAAACGTTTAAATCGGTTGAAGTAGACAATATCATCAACAATCCGAATCCGGCATGGACCAAACAGCCGGCCGATTTAACCGATGAGGATTACAAACAATTTTATCGCGAACTGTACCCGATGCAGTTTGAAGAGCCGCTATTCCACATCCATTTGAATGTCGATTATCCGTTCAACCTCACCGGAATCCTGTACTTCCCGAAGCTGTCTTCCGATATGCAGATTCAAAAAGACAAAATCCAACTCTACCAAAATCAGGTTTATGTAACCGATAATGTGGAAGGAATCGTTCCTGAATTTCTTACGATGCTGCGTGGTGTGATCGATTCGCCGGATATTCCGTTGAACGTTTCGCGTTCGTACCTTCAGGCCGACGGCGCTGTCAAGAAAATTTCAAATTACATCACCAGAAAAGTAGCCGATAAGCTAAAGTCGCTATTTACCGAAAACCGGGAAGATTTCGAAAAGAAATGGAACGATATCAAGATCGTACTGGAATACGGTATGCTTTCAGAACCGAAATTTTACGAGAAAGCGGGATCATTTGTACTTTACCCAACGGTGGATGACAAATTTTACACACTTGACGAACTTAAAGAGAAAATCAAGGACAGCCAAACCGACAAGGACGGAAAATTGATTGTGCTTTACGCCGGAAATAAAGAAGCGCAGCACGGCTACATAGCCGCGGCTCAGGAGAAAGGTTACGAAGTATTGCTGCTCGATTCGCCGATTGTTTCACATCTGATCCAAAAATTGGAAAGTGACAACGAAAAAATGAGCTTTGTACGGGTCGATTCCGATCATATCGAAAATCTGATTAAAAAAGAAGAAACATCAATTTCGAAATTGTCTGATGACGAAAAGGAAAAGCTGAAGACCGTGGTTGAGGCAGTGGTTCCAAAACCGTCCTACTCAGTGCAACTTGAAGCTTTAGACAGTAACGCATCGCCATTTATCATTACCCAGCCCGAATTTATGCGGCGAATGAAAGAGATGAGACAGAGCGGCGGCGGCGGTTTGTTTGGAATGGGCATTATGCCGGAGATGTATAATGTGGTTGTCAATACCAATTCTGAACTGGCGACCAACATCCTGAATACCGAAGATAAATCGCATCAGGAGCACTTGGTGAAACAAGCGTTGGACCTGGCAAAACTTTCGCAAAATTTGTTAAAAGGTGAAGATTTGACCGCGTTCGTCAAACGAAGTTTCGAACTGATCAAATAGAGATTTGCCTCATTGGAAATTAGCCTGCAGATATTTGTCTGCAGGTTTTTTTTATATTTACGATTTGCTACATTGATCACTTCCAATACTAATTCGAATTAAGAACCGTTACTACGAGATGAAGAAAATTATAGTAGGCATTTTCATGTTATCATTCACTTTGAACGCCAATGCCGGTGATGTTCAATCTATCGCCAAATTCGCATCGCCAGATAAAGCCCGCCAATTGTTGCTAACCGAAGATCTTTTCACCAAAAGCTGGAGCCAATTTGATATAGATGCGCGACTTCAGAAAAACAACAGTACCAAGCAGGAATTATTCACATTCATTACCGAACAGGTACGGGAATGGACCGAAGAAGAAAAAGAAAAACTGAACAAAATCTTCCGGGAAATTGACCAATCGGTAGCCGACCAAAAATTTAAACTGAATTTCCCCGAAGAAATTTACTTCGTTAAAACGACGGCGCTTGAAGAAGGCGGTGCCGGCGGCTATACGCGCGGCAATTATATAGTACTGAAAAGCGATATTATGGCGCTGCCCGAAAATTCGGTGAAGCAAACGGTGATCCATGAACTTTTTCACATCCTTACTCGATATGATAACGAATTCCGACGTGACATGTATGCCATTATCGGTTTCAAACTGATGAAACCCATCAAATATCCAGAGGCAATCGCACATCGCCGCATCACCAATCCCGATGCACCCCAAACCGATAGTTACGTAACATTGCGCAAAGATGGCTCGGCAAATTACATGATGATACTCTACTCAGACGGAGCCTATGGCGGCGGATTGTTTTTCCAATATTTGAATGTCGGTTTTCTACAACTGGACGCCAAAAAGCAGCCGGTTGTGGATAAAGGTTTTCCGGTTATTCACTCGATGAATGAAGTGGAAGGATTTTTCGAGCAAATTGGCCGAAATACGCAGTATATTTTACATCCCGAAGAAATAATGGCCGACAATTTCGTGTTCGCCATCAACGACCGCAAAGGCCAGCCTACACAGAAAATTGTCCAGGAAATCCAAAAGCGACTAAGAAAGCGTTAACCACACTCATAAGGTTGCTTTCACTACCTTTGCACGCTTTAAAAATTCAACATGGCAATTAAAAATAATGTTCTAAAAGGTGTGCTCTATGTTGGCTTGGGCGCTACGAGTTACGGAATGTTGGCAACTTTCGTCAAAATGGCGTACGGTGAAGGTTTTACAACTGCCGAAGTCACCTCTTCACAGTTCATATACGGACTCACCGGCTTGCTGCTTATCAACGCTTTTCAGAAGCGCAAACACAAATCAAATGTTATAAATGCTTCGCGAAAGAACATAACGCAACTTATGATTGCCGGCACATCTATGGGATTCACCAGCATTTTCTATTATCTGGCGGTAAAATACATTCCGGTCTCGATAGGCATCGTATTGCTGATGCAAACCGTTTGGATGGGTGTGTTGCTGGAAATGATTTTGGAACGGAAACTGCCGTCGACCATCAAAATAGTTTCGGTAATGATAGTATTATTGGGAACTACTTTGGCAACCAACCTGATAGATAAATCGATATCGCTCGACTGGCGCGGCGTAATGTGGGGGATTCTTGCCGCAGCATCATTTACAACTACAATGTTCACATCAAATCGGATTGCGTTGGGCATATCAACATCACAACGCAGCTTGTATATGTTGCTGGGTGGCGCCGTCGTGGTGTTTACCTTTGCCCTGATTACGCAAAATACACCCTTCAATTTGCAGATTTTCGCCAAATGGGGAATAATTTTGGCCCTTTTTGGAACTATTATTCCGCCGATGCTCCTGAATGCCGGCTTTCCTCACACAGGTCTCGGATTGGGAAGTATTGTTTCGTCGCTCGAACTCCCGGTGTCGGTATTAATGGCTTATATCCTTTTGAGTGAACCCGTCAATGCGGTGCAGTGGCTGGGAATCTTTCTTATAATCTGCGCAATTGTGCTGATGAACATCAAATTTAAGAAAGCACCAGTGGTGCAGTAGAAGCTGTTACTAATAAAATAGAATCGTCATGGAAAATAGCTGGCATTTATACTTGATGTCGGGATTATATATACTGGCGGGGGTGAATCATTTTCGAAATCCCAAAATGTATATTCGGATCATCCCTCCGTACATGGGAAATCCTAAAATTCTGAATTATGCATCAGGGATAGCAGAAATACTATTAGGGCTATTATTGTTGGTTCCAACCATGACATCAATTTCGGCATGGGGAATAATTATCCTTTTAATCGCGATTTTTCCTGCCAATGTTTATATGGCGACCAATAAAAAGACCGGATTCGGATTGCCCGGCTGGCTATTGTGGCTTCGGCTTCCTTTACAATTTGCCTTGATTTTTTGGGCATATCTTTATACCTAGTTTTTTAGCCGACTTTTTGTACTTTGCATCCATGGAAATGCTTGTCGATTATTTTTCGGATATACCTTCGTTGCATCGAGGCATGATCCTGGCGGGCGGGATTGCACTTTTTTGGGTATTGGAAAGTCTGCAGCCGCTGTTCGTGTTTGAATACCGAAAATGGCACCACGCCGGAATCAATATATTTTTTACATTCACTACCGTTATCGTCAATTTTGTATTGGCCTTCATCCTTCTGATGACAGCGCAATGGACTATCGATAATCAATTTGGAGTATTGCAATGGCTTCCAACACTTGAAATCTGGTTGTTTGCGATAATAGGTTTGCTCCTGCTCGACTTGATCGGTGCGTATCTGGCTCATTATGTTCAGCACCGCATTAAATGGATGTGGCGTTTTCATCTGATACATCATACCGATACATGGATAGACACCACTTCGGCTAACCGGCACCATCCCGGAGAAAGTGTCATCCGATTTCTATTTACCGCACTGGCTATAATTATTACAGGGGCTCCCATGTGGCTGGTATTCCTGTATCAATCGCTGTCGGTAGTATTTTCACAATTCAATCATGCCAATATTTCAATGCCCAAAAAAATCGACCGACTGCTGAGCTGGTTTATAGTTTCACCCGATATGCATAAGGTACACCATCACTACGTATTGCCGTACACCGATACCAACTATGGCAACATCTTCTCAATTTGGGATCGTTTGTTCGGCACCTTTTCAATTTTGGACAGAGATAAAATAGTTTATGGTGTCGACACACACATGGCACCCGCGCAACACAACCGACTCACTAACCTGCTGAGAATCCCGTTTCAACGATCTTCATCCGATTAAAATTAATTAATGCTAAATATTTCGTCGAGTTAAAAAGTAATTCATTTTTTTATTAATATTGACTGGGATTTTAACACATCTATAACATTCGGATTTACGCTTACAAATGAAAAAGAGCAGACGCATTGATTTAAATTGGGAACAAACAGAACGACTTGTGACGCTGGCTTTGGAAGAGAGAAACCCATTCGAGATCATCAAGAAAGAATTGGCACTTTCAGAAAAGGAAGTTCTTGAGATTATGAAGAAAAAGTTGACCGCAGATAAATTTGAGCTGTGGAAGAAAAAAGCAATGGCGGGCAAACCCAAACCCAAACCGCCAAAAATCGATGAATTTGACGAAGATCTCGACGGGAAATATTACATTAAAAATAAAATAGACTAATTTTAGGCTCCTGTTCGCAGGAGCATTTTTATTTATACCAAATGAAGAAAATCATCGTCCTACTGCTTTTTGCTTTTTCGGGCAATGCCCAATCCACCTCAGATGTTAAAATTACCGATATCATTGAAGGAACCCTCTTCACTCCAAATTCGGTCGAAAAACCATCGTTGGTTATTTTGATTGCCGGCTCCGGGGCAACAAACCGAAGCGGCAATCAGGTGGGCGTACACAATAATTCCCTGAAATATCTCGCAGAAGGCCTGGTTAAAGAAGGCATCGCTGTTTTTAGTTTTGACAAACGGGTTGTTGCAATGATGAAGGCCGGCATCAATCCTGAGAAAGAATTGCGATTTTCACATCAAATCGACGATGTTCGGGATGTAATCAAGCATTTCAAAAACCAAAATCTGCATGGTAAAATCATCGTAGCCGGACACAGCGAAGGCTCTTTGATCGGAATGGTAGCGTCCCGGGATAATGCCGATGCATTCATATCATTGGCAGGCGCAGGCCGGAAAATCGATAAAATCATCACTGAGCAAATCACACGTCAGATGCCTTCCACCGAAAGTGAACTCCTTCAGGCTTTCGAAAGTCTTGCCGAGGGAAACGAAGTCACTGTCGAAAATCAAGTGTTAGCCTCGTTTTTCAGACCCGACCTTCAACCGTTCCTGAAGTCATGGGTCGATCTTGATCCGCAGCAGGAAATCAGAAAATTAAACATTCCTGTATTAATTATCAACGGAACCAAAGACTATCAGGTGCCGACATCTGAAGCTGAACTTCTGAAAGCCGCAAAACCGGAGGCTAAACTCCATTTGATCACCAACATGAATCATCTGTTTAAAGAAATAAAAGGTGATGACGCCGAAAATTTGCAATCGTACAACAATCCGAACCTGCCGGTAATGCCCGAACTGATTCAGGTAATGACCAACTTTATAAAAAAGTTGTAACATCATCAACTAAATCCAAATTTATTATATGAAAAACATATTTTTATTAGTACTCGCTTTCTTATTTATACAGTGCGGCACGACCTCGCAGTTACAAACAGCCACACCTGTTACGGTTTTAATGGACTTAAATATTGTACGCGATGACAAAATTATGG
>JADMKR010000004.1 GCA_015478765.1 Flavobacterium sp. | reverse complement strand
GCCACTACCTGATAAGGTCCCGGAAGTACAATTCCCCGTATAGAACCCGTCGAGGTTTCGGTAGAAACCCTCAGAACCGGATGCAAATTATAGTTACCCGAATTACCTGCTTCGACCACCGACGCGTCCACGTCAAAATCAATCAGGAAATCGTAAACCAAATCGGCTTCCAGATGCTGGTTTACCTGCAATTTCAGTCCGGATTGCTGCGCACTTGGCGTATTTAATTCATATGTTTGCCCGTTTTTCACGACGGTGTTGTTGTCACCAAGAATCAGTCGGATTTGTCCTAGGTGACCTGACGGAATTTCACTGTCGGCTAATAATACGGTAACGCCGCCAGTGAGATCCAATAAATTGTAAATTTGCGGGGTGACATTGCCGATACTTACCCAGCCGTCATCGCCTGCATCGGTTGTTGATTTCACTTTCACATCAATAACTTCGACGTTTACTTGTTCATAATCACCGGGGGCATCGGTCATCCTGACTTTCACTCGCGAGGTTCCATCAGCTGTACTACCATTGTCGTCATCGCTACTGCAACTATTAAATGCAAACACCGAGGCTACTGCCAGTGCTGCTGAAAATAATTTTTTAAACGCTTTCATAGGTTAAGGTTTTTATTAATAAATATGTGCTAATGTATTATCTTTCCATTCGGACGAGTTACACGATTATCATGTTAACAAAAGATTATCTATGGTAGAATTATCGCCGATTATAGCTGGCGCCATGAATTGGGGTATTTGGGGGCGAAATCTGCAAAGTGAAGAAATGGCAGTCGCCATGAATGTTTGCGTTGACAATTCGATCACCACCTTTGATCACGCCGACATTTACGGCAATTATACTACTGAAGCTGAATTTGGCCGGGCATGGCATCGTTCAGGAATTAGTCGCGACCGGATGCAACTGAGTTCGAAATGCGGAATCCAACTGGTTTGTGATGGAAGGCCCACCTGTATAAAACACTACAATTATTCCCGCGAACATATTTTGGCTTCAGTGGAGAATTCGCTGCGTAATTTAAAAACCGATTATCTTGATGTATTGTTGTTACACCGTCCGAGTCCGTTGATGCAGCCCGAAATCATCGCAGAGAGTATTGCTACGCTTCAGCAGCAGGGAAAAGTTCGTGATTTTGGACTGTCGAATTTCTCGCCTTCTCAGAGTGAGTTAATTCGGAAATGGCTGGAAATTTCATACAATCAGATTGAATTTTCGGTAACTTGTAATGAGGCAATGACCAATGGAAGTTTGGATTATATGCAAATGCAAAATATCCGTCCGATGGCGTGGAATCCGTTGGGTTGTGTTTTCCGAGCCGATACATTGCAGACAGAACGAATGCTAAAATTGCTGGCGAGACTCCAAATGAAATACGATTGTGCGCCCGAAACGATATTGCTTGCGTGGATATTACGACATCCGGGGCGGATCATTCCGGTTGTGGGAACTGTAAATCCGGAACGAGTTGCAAAGTTAATGGATGCGACGAAATTGGTTTTGGACGATGAAGATTGGTTTGAATTATGGGAACAAAGCACCGGAACACCGGTTGCATAATATGTAAATATGAAAACAGTTTTGATTACAGGCGCGACGAGCGGAATTGGAAGAGCCACCGCCCGCGCATTTGCTAAAAATAGTTTTAAGCTGATACTTTGCGGCCGGCGTGAAGATCGGCTGGCGGAACTTCAGGATGAACTCGCACCGCTGACCTCGGTTCACACATTGCTTTTCGATGTGCGGGATAAGGATGAAGTTAGGCGGAACATCGATTCGCTGCCCACTTCATTTTCCGATATTGATATTTTAATAAACAATGCGGGAAATGCGCATGGGTTAGATCCGATACAGGATGGCGATTTAACCGACTGGGATTCGATGATCGATATTAATGTGAAAGGCTTGCTGTATGTTTCAAAAGCGGTAATCCCCAAAATGATCGACAGGCGGGCTGGTCATATTATCAATATCGGGTCGACTGCTGCAAAGGAAGTTTATCCCAATGGCAACGTTTACTGCGCCACCAAGCATGCGGTTGATGCGATTAACCAAGGTATGCGAATGGATTTGAACCAATACGGTATTCGCGTTGGCGGCATTCATCCGGGAATGGTTGCAACCGAATTTTCGGAAGTGCGCTTTAAAGGCGATGTCGAGCGCGCGGCAAAAGTATATGCAGGTTTCGAGCCATTGCAGGCTGAAGATATAGCCGATATTATCGTGTTTGTAGTAACGCGGCCGGCGCATGTAAACATCGCCGATTTGTTGGTAATGTCGACCGCACAGGCGAGCAGCACAATCGTTAACCGAACGATATAATTTACGAAAATGCCCTAGCCCCGACTGCAGCGGAAATCCTTTTTCTTGCCGACCTTTAGGCAAGAAAAAGATTGCAGCGTAAGGCGGGAAAAAGCTTCAAAAAAACCTCAGCAGATGATCAACAAACGGCTACTTATCAAAAATTTGCTCGCGCATAATGACGAGAGCAGTTTTTATGACAAGAAGCGGCAGCTGAATTTGCATTCGCGGGAAGGCAAGGCGAAGTTTCTAAAACATATTTGTGCGTTGTCGAATTCGAACCCGGCCAATAATTCGTACATAGTGGTGGGTGTTGAGGACCATGATAATGCGATCACCGGTGATGATTTTTTTGACGACAGCCGGATCCAGAACCTGGTGAATGCGTTTTTGGAAAATCCGCCGCAGATTCAGTATGAGAATGTACCGTTCCCGAACTTGCCAAAGGACAAAGTGATTGGTCTTGTCACGATTAGGCCGAATGCCCGGAAATCGTTTTTTCGGAAGGGGATACATACGATACCGGCCAATTCGGTGTTTGTGCGCCGGGGGAGCAATTCGGTTCCTGTGGAAGGCGAGGTGGAGCGTCATTATGAAAACGCTGAAACGGTAATCGGGATTGAGAATAGTTCGCGCAACAGCATTGAATATACATTGGACGGCGTGATCGATTTTATGAATTTCCGGCATAAAGACATGTCGCCTAAGTACAAGGTTTTTAAGGAGCTGTTTGTTATTTGCTGGGCTGGTACGCGAAGGAAAGTAAGGGAACAGACCTTTTTGTCACGAGTCGATATCGAACTGATCAATGAACAGGTGAAGTTGTTTTATTCGGCTCAGGATGATGTGACGATCACTTATGACAACGATTCGTTTACGATCATTGAATACGTCCCACTGGGGTTGAATGACAAGACGAGTTATTACCCATTGGAGAAGCAGACGCTGCATTTTTTTGACAACGGCTATTATAAGATCGATCGCGAGATGTTGTTTCAGCCTCCGGAGTTTAACCGCAGAATGTTGTTTCACATTTACAATTCGAATTTGGCGTTGCTGGCGAAGCTCAATAAAGATTTGAGTTTGACTGAGCGCGAGAAAAAAGATTTGGAAAATCTCCCCTCGACCCTCATGATTTGTCATTTGAACGGTTTTGACGACGCCAAGCAGAAGCTGATCGATGCCAAGTCACTTTTGAAATCGTATCCCAAACCCATAGTGTATTTATCTTTTAAGGAAGCGATGCGGATCCTGCGCAAGGTAAAATATGACGGATGATTATGGTGATAGGGTTTCAGATTCCAGCTGACGGATAATTTTTTCTTCTTCACCAGTAAGTACTAAAATATTGCCTGTTTTCCAGTAATTGGTTGTAAAATTGGTTCCGGCGTCGAACAATTCCTTTCCGCGGAATCGGGTACTGCGGTCTTTTTTGGTGACACCCTCGGTATATTTCAAGGTAACAAGATCATTCATCAGTTGATATTCGGTACGGGGGATTTTTTTGCTTTCGACAGAAAAATGTGAACGGAGCTGATTATACACCAGGATATACTTGCCGTTTTCGATGCGAAATGACGCTTTGCGCATAATTTTTTGAACGCCAAATGTGACGCCAAAAATTGTCATGGAAAACTCTTTATCGCGTTCAACACTTTCCTGATCGAGCTCAAGAATGAGATTGGATTTTTGGTCGTAAACAATGTAGCCTTTGTACACAGGTAAGTTGCGTATTGTTTCAAGTGTGTTTGGCGAAAAATTGATCCGGATCAGTGACGATTCACCGCTATTTATGTTTGTGACTTTAAAGTCATGGAATGAGTTACCAATTAACTTCAGATGTATAAACTTGTAGGCGTCGGTAATTTCGTCACGCACATCGAAAGTAACATGTTTAGTGTTATTGCGTTCTTCGGGATTGGGTGAATAGGCCCTGCTTTGCTCGACATATACATCTGACGCGCCGCTTTTGCGTTTTATATGATACTGTAGCAGGCCGTCTGCGAAACTGATATAATTACCGCTTTTCTTCATGAACTCACGATTGTAGGTATCGATCATCAGTTTTTTATCCAGATTGGCGTCGGAGTTTTTGATCAGATCTTTGAGCACATCTTTAATGGGACGATTCAACACCACTACTTCTTCCAATGCGAATGACAACGGTTCGAGATAAACCTCCTTTAACTTTTCGGGTGAATCGGCAGTGACGTTGTGCGGGCGATATCCCATGTGGGAAAAGTGCACTGTTTGCGTTGGCGACGCTGAAATACGATATCGGCCTTCGCTGTTGGAAACCGTGCTGGTGCCTGAGTTTTTAATAAATACCGATACCATCTCAATGGGTTCGCCGGTCGTGAGGTCGATGATGGTGCCTTCGAATGTTTGCGCCTGGGCAAAGCAGAAAAACGCTAAAGTGAAAAGTAAAGATAGTTTCATAAGCGATGAATTGGATTAGTAAAACTTTTCGGAAACGATTCTAACATCGGGTAAATTGATGAAAAAATCGACGGGAATATAGTTAAAATTTTGATTCCCAATCTGTTCACGTAAAAACTTTATTCTGCTTTGCACTTCATACGCTCTACTTCTATTCCGCAAAGCGAATTTTGAATCTCTCCCAATTATCGACATTATTAAGTTCGTTCTGCCAAAAACAGATATTTGTTTCATCAATTAATTCATCATTAACCGAAATGATCTGCTGACCGAGTTCATAGTTTTCGTCCTCTTGCCGTTTGAACGCAATTTTTAGTTTTCCCTCCATTTCTAACACTTTGGGATGAGTCTCATTAATTACAGTTCGTAGGTTAGTCAGGTATGTGTTATTTATTTCTTTCGCGTATAAACGTTTATTTTTAAAATCAATTAGCCAATTGAAACTTTTAATAAATAGAAACCCTAGTATGTTTCTATCTATATTTTCTGTTTTGGTGATTATTATGTTCGGAATTTTTATCGAGCAAAATTCTGTCTCGGCGAAGTAGTGATAAGCTGTACTACTAAGAAATACTTCTTTATTTTGGAAAGTACTAAAATATGTTTCAAATATTGCGACAGGTTCCGTCTGAAATTTATCCTTAACTAACAAGCTTACGTCTGCACCGGAATCAAATAAAAAATAATCGTAAACATCATTAATCTTGATCTTTATAAATATGCCTTGTCGGGTAAATTTTGCATCTACCGGTTGATAGGCGCTAGGTACAACATCAGCAAACCATTCCAGCACATTTTCGTTATAATTCAAATGTAATTTATCTTTTGAGCCCTGGAATGCGTCCAGACCTAATAAACCTTGCGACTGGATTGCCGGGACACATTGACTCTGTGAAAAATTTCCATCATTCAAGATAAAGGGCTGAAGTTGCGATGAGAAAGTTTGGAAGGAAATGGAGTCTGAAATTATTTTCTTTACACTCGTGGTGTGTTGCCAACCAGTAACTGCGTCTAATTTAAATCGATTATTATTGAAAAGCGAATCTCCTTCTCCGATTTTGTTCCCGTACAAAGCTGTAATATTGGCTCCTGTATCGAACAAAAGCCTAATTGGAAGATTATCAACGCTTCCGTAGACATATCTACCTTCATGGAGCGTGTCCTTTCCGAGAATATTATAATGATAGGTTTGATTGGTAAAATCTCGGTAAGATTGACAACCAAAAGCCATGACAAATAAGAGAAAGAGAATCGAATTTTTCATAATATCAACAACGGAACAATTGACAATATGTAATGAGGACAGAAGTTATTGTCTCAGCATTTTCTACTATCCAATTGAAAATATTTGAGAGATGACAACCGATTTGATACCATTTACACTTGCGAGCCTTTTCACCAGCGGGTAAATATGTTGAATTTTCTATCCCGAATAAAATTTGTTCCCCAACATTGGTCCCGCGGTCTTTATTATAATTTATTACAAACAAGGACGCATTCATCAGGGGCCTTACATCTCCTTTTTCGAGTATTTCTCTTTGGGATGTTTTATTGGCGAGAAATGTATATGAACTTAATAAAAGTTGAGAACCTTCCGGAGTTAAATCCGTATCGTCAACCGACAATTTACTTTTAAAATCTTTAAAGCTCATTCCGGCAGTATATACTGGCCGAACACTTTCAACAAAACTGATCATGCCTTTCGCATATTCTGTGCGAATTTGATCATTTGACATTTTCTGCGCGTTTCCAGTAAACGAGATGAACGCGATGGCAACTAAGCCAAAAATAACTTTTTTCATGATACTAAATTTAAATGGTGTATAAATAATTTTTGCCAATCCTCGAGTAATCAGCTTAGTAAAGGTAACTTCGGGGAATTTGTCTCAGATGCGGGAATTCTATATTTATTGTTAATAATCCATTTTTATCATAAAAAAACAGCAGCGTTTCCGCTGCTGCTCCCCTCCAATTAACCACAATTATGAACTAAACAATCATTGGTCTTATAACAAAAAATAATATCGGAATCGTAAATAGAATCAGCGTAAGTAAGTAAACCAGCACACTTCCCAATATCCTCCAAATCAACTGTCGGTGATTATAAAATCTGGTCATCGCGTACGTGTAATAAATCATGGCAACCGTCATTGCATAAAAAATCAAATCGAGATCAAACCAGTAAAGAAGTAGCATTGCGGCCGACATAAATATATATATGAAAGAATATACATACATCGCTACTACAAGATGCTCGGCGTAGTTATATCGCCATTTGTAGAACACCAATCTGTTTAATCCCGCCGATATTACGATCGATGCGAATATGAAAAAATATTTATTGGCTGCAATCATTTCATCCAACGGTACTTTTACAATCGTGTAATCGTGATCGTCCACAAACAAATTGGTGGTGATATAAATTACGCTGCAAACAAGAAAGAGTTTTATGGGACTAAAATAAAATTTGCGCCGCCCGTCGAGATAGCCCTGCAATACGGCGCGCGGATTTATCAAGAGCAATAAAACTGTTTTTCCCATACCCCCACCGGTATGAAAGGTCGAATGAAAAACTTCTTTGGTTAAGGCCAATGTTTCGAGACGGTGATTTCCCGACAACGCCTGGCCACATCGCCCACAATATTTCTCATAAAAAATTCCCCGGCAATTATTACAGGTGCTCATCACTACTGACATAAAATAATACATGACCCCATGCAAATCAAGGCAACCACCTCCGATTTGTTCCGGCAATTTGCGGCACACACATCGCCATCGCAATTACTTGCCACGCTCGACGCTGCACGACGACTCGACGCTGCGCGCGGGACTTCAAGTTTTACTGCGGAAACTAAAATGTTCTTGCCATCGACATAGCCTGTGACGATAATGGTTCCGTTCAATTCAGCGTTGAACTGCCGCACGGTCAGCTGTGTTTTTTTGCTACTCTCGGGAACTTTATAGACCGAATTTATCCGATAGGAAAAATCAATTATTTCTGTTTTCTGCGCCGATGTTGCCACACTAATGAGCAATAAGAAGATTGTATATTTCATTACTATAATTTTATTCAAACTCATTCAACCCGTACAAAATCTCCTTCATCTTCGTTCCGTTGACTTCCACCGGCTTATAGGCGACATTGAATTTTTGAATCGCAATGTCGATGTCGGCCTTCAATTTTTGATATTCCGGAGGCAATTTGGTTTCGCATTGCTTTTCATTTTCGTAGCTGTTCAGGATGATCTTGAATTTCTCATAGAATTTCCCACCCTGGTCGATAAAACTGTTATATAGGATGATATACTGCAGAAGGCGGTCGATCGAAAACTCGAGATTGACCTGCAATTTGTATTGTTGAGACCCAGATGCGGCTTTTACATTTTCCAAATAGACGTTGATTTTTCCGGAAATAGTCTCCCAATCATCATTAGACCGGCAACTTTCCAACGACGAATCGTATTTGATCGGTTTTGTATAGTCCTTAAACAAAAGCTCGATCTCGTCCTTCATCTTATTATTGCTCGCGTGAAGAAAAGCGGTTTCAAAATAGATTGTGTTCAGGTCGTTTTGCATACGCAATGTGAAATCCATTATACATTCCACTGTAGCAAGTTCCTTCTCTTTTTCTTCCCGGCTCATATTGGAGCTCAGCATAGTATTCAGCGTTTGGACTACCGTTACAATCGTATTGGAAGTCAAAACTGTAGTCAAATCGAAAGACAGCTTTTTATCCCGTTTTGCCGCCACAATCTCCTTCAATTTTCCGTATTCCGGATATTGGTTGGGGTTAGACATCTTGCTTATTTCACTCAATGTGCGCACCGAGGCAAAATGGTGATCAAGGCTCAAAAC
>JADMKR010000003.1 GCA_015478765.1 Flavobacterium sp. | reverse complement strand
AAAATCCTTTTAAAATTAAGCGAACAAAATAAATGGCCTTCTGCTAACCCGGGCTTCAGGCCATGGCTGCAATTAGTTAGCGGGATGTTTGTTTTACCAAGAATATTTTTATCTTGCGGAGAATATATAATCGGAAAATCAAACTATACACTTTTGCAAAACGAAAAGTATCAATTTGAACGACACTCACATAGCGTTTAAACAACAATTAAAGCCCTTCTCGGGGCTTTTTACTTACTCAGCGATGTATTACGCTCCAACATCAGCAAGTCCGGCTTATACAGGTCCTTGACATCCGTATTAGGCTCAAAAGTGCTAAACTGCTTCGCCTGTGGCCGCTTGATAATGATTCCGGCGTGAACGTCCCGCAACGCCTGCTCCAACAACCGTAAGCCCATGTCTTGCAACTCATCCTCCCACAGCTTGCGCGCAGCCTTCCGTGGCTCCTTGCCATACAACACAGGGTCGATAAAGCAAAAGTCCTGATAAGCAATGTCGCCGCGATCGATGCCGTCATTCAACCAAAACACCGTCCCGCCCGTTATCGCGTCGCGCATCCTGATTGCCCACTCGATAGCCGAGCGCCCTCTGTGTCTCGGCAACAGGCTCGGATGATAACCCAACCACCCGATATTTGCCTTATATCGCGTCTTTCTGCCTATATAATCAAACGAGTGAGCTGTTATGCCAATATCGACATTATCGGGCAACGTGTCCGCTCTTAGTGTGCCTGCGGCAATAATCGGCACGTTGAATGTACTCGCAAGTTTCGTCACATACTTGTCGTCAACTGGCGCACACACGCCCACGATCTCAACAAAATCTAAGCGGTTACACAGCCTAAATACTTCCTGCCCGAAATACTTTTGGCCCGATATAAATACTCTTAATTTCTTCATTTTCCTAAATACTTAAACGATTGAACTGCTCTAAAGTGGCCACCATAACCGCAGCCCGTAATCCCTCCCTTTTTTCCTGTTTTAATGATACTTTCGGCACTTCGCTTCTTGTTCGATCCAAACAGCATCGCGCCCGTCTGAACCCATTTATCGGAATGTCGCAGATATCCGCACAGCTGCGGGTGCGACGTGTGGAAAAACGTACCATACTTGTGCCCGCAACGACCCTTTCCGTCAAGCTGAAATTGCATAACTTCATTCAAAAACGCTGTCCCCACACCGGCACCTTGCCACTCCGGCATGACAACCAGGCGTGTTGCGCGATATGCCTTGGCCGTAAAGAGTGGGCAAACGACTACGTGCGCAACCGGTTCGCCATTTACAGTCCCAATGTAAAATTCAGCTGCCGGAGGATTCGGTAGGTCTAAATAATAATGCTCTTTAAACAGCTTCCAGTAACTTCCGTTGACCTTCCAAATGTCAAGCTTGATTTTTGGCCGCTTCCCGATATCGCTTTTTTTTTTAATACTTTGGTGTTTACGTCATACACCCAGTCTGGTTGGAGCCATTCGATGATATCATAGTGACAACTCAACAGAACCACCTTTTTGCCCGCGTTGCGCCTCCAATTCTTCGCGAAAGCCATTGCGCCCACTTTGGCAATTTGGCGATCTATAACCGACGTAAACTCATCGACAACGACCTCGTCCGGTGCTTCGGTAACCAGTCGCGCCAAGCCCGCCCGAAACTGCTGCCCGTTTGATAATGCATTGAAAGGGCGGAGCCAACTCGGTACATCGCCCAGACCTACGCTCGCCAGCGCACCGGTCGCCTGGTTAAAATCTCCTTCAGGAAGGATGCAGTCGACAATCGGTTTGGAAGTGTCCCACCCGGCGTATAGGTCAATAATACGATCGGTGCCAAAAAACTGCCTGCCTAATGATGTCTTCCCGCTACCCGACGTTCCAACGATCAGACCGATTCCCCAATCCATATCTTCCACATCGATATTCGCCTCGTGGCTCCAACTGGCCCCGCTCTCAGCATTGAAAAGCGATTTCACACGTTGCGCCCGGTAACTTTGAAAGTCCGTGCAGCTGTGGCTTACATTCAGTATCATACAGTGACGACTTTTAGAGTTAATCCTTTCTTTTGCAGCTCTTCGAAGATTCGCTTTTGCTCCTCCTCAGTTTGGCAGATGACGATCACGCCATACTGTTCCTTGTACTTAAATTGTTTTGACATATAAATAAAATTAGGTTACTTTTGTTGCTCTGACGGTTACAATTTAACGCACGAAAGCCACGTCCAGAAGACTTATGTCCTCCGCCGTGGCTTTAGTGCTAAATTTAAATAACCGTCAGAAAGTTTTTAAATGCGGAGGACTATTTTACTTCCCGCCTCCATAGAAGATTTTACTAAAAAATAGCCTGAATAATCAGCCACGCGATCAACGCACCGTCACGCCCGCCATACCCGCCAAAGCGAACATCCGCCCACTCAAAGTTGCCCCAATAAAGACCAGGCGATACCTCTCCGGTTGCACGCTCCTGCCTGCCCTCGATTATCCAGTTGATTACAAAACCAAAGAACCACCCTAAAACCATTGTGATTGGTAAGGAAAAGTATTTGACCTGAAAATAATGCGTCCCAAGTACACTATCTATTATCGCCAATAGCATAGTGACAGCCACGGCAATTAACCCCGTACAGATGTAATGATCATCATGCGTTGATCGTTTGATCTCGGCGCGGCCACTCGCTGTCCATGGCATTTTGTGGTCTTCCCAAACCAACCGCCCCCATAACTTGAACGGAACGCGGTTCTTGATCTTCCCGGTGGCTAAGCCGAGAATAATGGCTCCAACGAGCACAACTAAAAAAATAAGGATGTAGATGTTCATAATATTCGTATTTAGATTAAATTATTTCTTTTCCCATTTCCGGCGCGACCCACTCAATCACTTCAAAATCATTGATTGGTAAATGGGTTGCCTCGTGCATCGATACGATCCAATTACCGTTAATGTCCTGAATAGGCTCAAAATACCAATGGCCAAAAATCTCCTGACCGCGTATCTCATCGGCTTTCGCTGCTGTTATTTTTGCTACATTCATTATGCAATAGGTGTTAATCCCACGTTAGACAATAAAGTATTTACACTTGTTCGTATCGCTTGCGTTTGGGTGTTATTTAACGCTGCGCCAATCCCCCAATTAGTATATCCTAGTCCTGAAATATTCGACGAATCGACGGTAGATCGACGACCGATTGTTATCTCAGACGCGAAGAGCGATGTAGATGTAGCGGTTCGGTTCATTACTACGTCTTTATTTTCCAACCGCACATTAGTTGATGATTCTCGATTGATTGACTTGAAGCCAGTTCCTGTTAAGTCAGCAGCCGAATTAAGGTTACCGGATGTTTGATTTATACGCTGATAATTTCCGTTCATTACATACCACACATCCACAGTGTCCGAACCCAATCGTCCGTCAATAAGATTATGCACGGCAACCGCGCTACCCGAACCTTCATAAATCGTTGAGAATTTCCCCGCGTTGTTTAACTTGTAATTTCCACTTCCGTTAGGTGTAAGGTTTGGAACTAGATACCCATTCAGCATATTGTTTTTCCAACCGTATGCCGTGGATGCAATGCCACCTTGTGCAGTCCAAATAACGCCCGTTCGTTTCCAGCTTATGAGCGAGAACGGCCACAATGCGGAGTTGTTTAACCCAAACCAAACGTAGTCATCAAGTGTTGATAGTCCTGCTCCTGTGGCGTTTTCCAAATCAACAAAGTGCTGATTCAATGCAATAAGAGTAGGCGTTGGCGGTCTTGTAATTCCGTTAGTCGATGCTACGTCTAATACCCTCTCCTGAAACAGTGAGTTATAGGAGGTGATGATGCCAAATACTGCTATATTTTTTAAGGCTCTGCTCATTATGATTGTATCGTATAAGAAGCTATTACATCACCTACGGTTGTACCTTTGCTAAATAACCAAACTATCAGTTCTTTCCCTGCGGGTAATGACGGTGGCGAACCATTCATCCATTTGAAAGCAGGAAACGCTACCGTATGAGTTGCCGCACCGCCTGTTATGACTAATGATATTTCAGCACCCGGAGTTATATTGGTTGGTGTGTTGAATGTTATATTACCACCTAACGTCATTAATTGTGGCGCACGTATCGCCATATCTAAGACAAATGTCGATGCGTATGTTAATGTAATCGGCGTTTCAGGGTTTCGCTGCTCTATCGTATATTCAAAGCGGGGATTACTTGTAGAAACATACCGTGCCGTAATCTTATTAACTACGTTAGGAACGAAATCACCACCAATTCGAGTGGAACCGGTGTTCAATATTCCCGATGGCAAAGCTGATGCATTGTAATAAATTACCGATTCGGTGTGCAAAACTGCGTCCGAAGTTGAAAAATAGCCAAAAGCCGAAAGAGGCGAAAACCAATTGCCATAGCTACGAGGCTTGTCAAACTGCATAACATTTCCAGTGAATAATGTCGATGGCTCTGTTTTGTCGAGTTTTAAGTCCACCTCGGCCGCTAATGCGTTAACTTCATCTTCAACATCTTCAATATTAAGCTGAAGGTCTGCCGCAACTCCATCGGTGTAGGCTTCCATCTCAGATACGGCCTGATCCAAATCTTCCTGAGAGACGCCGCTGTTTGCCTGAAGCCATGCAAGAAAATCCTCAGGCGTTCCCTCATGGCCACCATCAAGCCAAATTTGATAGGCCGATGCGCCGTTCTGTCCGTCCCGGGTAATATTAACCTCGATGTTTTTTCTCGGAGTGGCTCCGTCAACGATTGCACCATCACCGCCAATTGCTATTTGTACTCTCATCGATTAATTTTTAAGGTTCCACGGAATATCACACGGGTGCCGTTCCATATTTCATAAAAAAGTATCCCCGTACTCAATTCCTGCTCAAGTGGCTTCAAGTCGATTGTCATAACAGGACCGGCGATCTGAATTAAATTGGCAGCAACGTCATAGGAGATGTTCTTTTTTGCCGAGTTGAACACTTTCAGTAAATGAGTACCTTCCCATACCGCATCTTCATCCAGCAATGTGAATATGATAGGCGTTGACTCATTAAACCCGATGTTGTCGAAATTAACAACAGCCGCTATCGATGCGTTGATATTTACTTCCATAATCAAAATGATGCTGATAAACAATTATTGATATCGGTTAACAACGCCTGTTTACCCGCGCTTGGCGGTGTCGAATCTTCGCTATACCAACCACCTTTAGGAAGCGTGCCTGTTAAAAATTGATCTACGGCCGCATCCATTTGAGCCTCGGTAATTAAGGGGCAGTTCTCGAAAGTAACGGCGGATATTGCCGGTGTTATAACTGGAAGTGCTGCTAAATTTGGCGCGCCATGGATAAGAAAATCATACCCGTTTGCAGGTGCGTCAGGAAGCGAGGCTCCTTGATAACCTGTGAGTTGAATGAAGTTGGTGTTTGCAGGCCACGCCTGTATAAGTTCGGTGTTCGGTTCCTGAATTGCACCCGGCCAAGACTCGCCCACAACGCATCGGATGCGATTGCCTTCCATTATGAAGTTAGTAACGGGGCCTGCGTAAATGTATTCAAAACTTGCCTGATCGGTTATTCCCAGCTCGCCACTCCAATCAAACGTCATATCGAAATTATACACAACCGGATGATAACCGTCAATGATCGCCTTCAATTCGTTGATTTTATCGCGCATTAAGTTGAACTCATTGGCGAATATATAATGCTTCGTAGGTTGCCCGGCTACATTTTCGATTTTCTCCGGGCTGTCTTCCTTGGTTTCAATGTCTATAAAACTCATACGGCAGGTTGTGTTAGGTCTTTCAGTTTTGTGTAATACGCAGTCATAAAATCAACCAGGTCAGCAGTAAGGATACTCACCGTGGTTCCGGATGCGTCCATCACGTCATTGTCTCCGCCAATGGATTCGATGGCCGCATAACGCAGTCGCGCCGTTTGGTTCATAGGGAAATCATTCGCGCCAAATGTAAACGTGCCGTTGTCGACAGCATTGATCTGCGCAAGTTGCGCCGACACTTTCGCGGCAAGGTTGAATTCGGCTTCTGCCGCGTCCATTTCGACTTCTGTACGCTCTTCCAGTTTGTCGCCTTCAATTTTCCACGGACAAATACCAAACACATTCTCAGGAATGCTTTCCTGTTCCCTGACAAGTTGGTTCGTGAGTGGTTCGCTCGTGTTCTCCCAATAAATGTATGGCTTTTCCGCCATGGCTCTTGCTATAAAATTCATTGCTTTGCTATTATTAGATAGTGAAGTGTGTAATTAGAATTCGGGTTTGTCTGGACATTCGTCAAGCGGCGTGCACGAAGCTCGAAGCCGTTAACTGTCTCGTCGCGTGTTTCACAAGCCACCCCAGAGCCGGTACCATACTCTTCGCCAACAACCTGCTCAGAATGCCAATGAAAAACTGCAAAGTAGTTTGTGTGTGCGACCGGCGCATTAAAAGTTACTGGAAGTACAATGCCGGCGGTACCGATATCGCCAATCAAAATTGTTCCCTGCGTCATGTATTCCAAAACCGTTGGCGGCAAGCTTGCAAGCTCCCGAAGTGTTTTGATGCGTATCAAATCAGCAAACGGAAACGACGCGATGCCACCGGTTCCAAACACGGCCTTGCGGCTCACATAAGCGGGCTGCGAACTTACATCGGCAGGGTTGCCCGCGTCGTTATTGTAGTTTCCATTCTCAATCGTTTCGATGATGGCCACGTCGGTTCCCAGTGTACCGGCTTCAAATTCGATAAGCTGACCATTCCAAGAGATCAGTCCGGCGCTTACCGCCGTGCCGTCAACCACCACGCCATAGATTATCGCCTTATCTCCTGATGCGTGACCTATACCGGCCATATTCTCGGCCATTCCGTCGCGGATAGTGCGAAGTGTTTTGTTGGTGCCGGGAAAGCCCGTGCCTGAAATAACAAGGTTTTTCATATCGTTATAAATTCTATTGTATATCCTTTTGAGTACAGTTTATAATAATCTACCAATGCCCGCATCCTAATCAAATAAGCGGTAAGCGGCGCGCCATCTGCCGGTTTTAAATCCATGGGAACCTGCACCGTGAAATCATTGCCACCGCCAAGGAACTCGCTTTCCTCCCGAAAGTAAACCGGTTCGTCATCGGCAACCTCATAGAAGTACACAGGCTTATCCTCGGCGATTTCGTAGAACCAAACTTGCGGTTTGATTTCGGCATTTTTAATAACAATACGCCGCAGTGTGCTGTCAAACGAATCGTTTAAAGCGGCTTGCAAATACACCACCTGGCTGTTGTGCGTGAGCTTGTAAATGCTGTCAGTTCTGAACGTCAAAAACTTGGTGTGCAGCGATTCGACAGGCTTTACAAGACAGTCGGCCATGGCGATCTGAACAGAGCGCAGCATGATACCCGGAAACAAGTTCCGCACTACCCAACCAAACAATATGCTGTAAACATTATCGCCCATTATTCAGTGTATGGTATATAATTGATATTCAATTGTGATTCATCCAATTTCATGTAACCGGCATCGGCCACACGTATCTCGTCGATTGGTCCCGCGCTTTGGTCAGCCACCACATCGGTATACGCATAGGTGGCATATTTTGACCAGGCATTTTTAACCACTGGTACGCGAACACCCGAAACCGTTGCCAGTTCATTTTCTAAAAACGACAACACCAGTTGCCCATTAAACTGGATGCTTTTCAAATATGCTTTGATAGCGTTGGGGACGGGCGTTGGGTCGGTGCCATCAAGGCGGGAACCATCGGCGGCAAGCACCAAAGGATCATAATACAAATCGAGAGTCAGCTTCAAATCATCACCGGGACCAGTCGTTACAATGACAGTCGTACCGGCATCGCTTACAAGGTTCATATATTCAGACAAAGCATCCTTCTGCAAGTTGTCGAGCGGTGCATATTCATTCGCAATGGTTGTTACTGCCTTCAATCGCAAGGCTCCCGCACCCGACAGTATCGTTTTAACCGCTGCGGCATTGGTTACAATCTTAGCGGCCTCGATTTGCGCGTCTGTTGAGCCTGTAGTATCGTATATATCACTCTCGGCAAGCGTATAACCGTACAGGAATGCCAACGCCTTTTGACGGTACCAGTCTTTTGTGTGCGGACGAGTTTCGGCAATGCGCCTTTCCACATCGGCGCGAAATAAGTCCATCAAAACCTCGAGCGTATAAATACAAAATGCGACAATCTCGAAAAGGATGTTCTCAAGGCTTACGCTCGAAAATTCCTGCTCAAAGGTGTTGCCCGGCGTTAGGCCGTATTTCGTTTTAATGGTTTCATCATCGACAAACGCCGATGTCATTAGTGCCTTTATTTCTGCTCTCGTTCTGGCCATTTTATAAACTTATTGGAAACTCGCCCGCAGGGAAACGATAGTCAATTTCTTCGGCGGGTTCATAGGTTACGTTCGTTGCAATCATTTTGTTGATGCCCTTGAAATACTGCGCTATTTCGGCTTCATAAACCACTTCGGGCAACAGGATCGATTGTCCGGGTGTCAGCTGCGCACTTATCGATAAATCATTGAGCGCGGCAATGTCAAACACGGCATCGATGGCGCCATACTCCTGAAGTGCGATGTCGAACAAACTTTGGTTTGATATGGCGGTAATCGATTTCATGCCTCGTATTTTTTAA
>JADMKR010000002.1 GCA_015478765.1 Flavobacterium sp. | reverse complement strand
CACGATACGGTAAATGCCAACATCAGTACCAGAGATACTGTGTGCGATAGCGAATTTTGATGTTCCGTGTAGTTTTTGGCCATATGCTGCTACATATCCTTTACAAAATTGTAAAAGACTTTATATTGAATAACTGCATTCTTATCGTTGATTACTAACTCGCGAAGTGCGTCTTCCGAAATTGGACTGGTCGCCAGTAAGTACACGTATTTTAAATTTGGCAAATCTTTAAACTGATGTAAATCGATTATGCCCGTGCCAGCGGGTGCGCTATCTATTCGCACTGTAATTAATTTTGTGCTCTGCGGAATCATTTCAGCCGACAGTTTACCCACGTCTGAGATTCCTATGTAAAAACAAGTGGGATGATCGCCGTAGATTTTAACTACGCCGTCGTTCATGTAAGCCGATGGCTGAACATCTTGGGTTAAAACAATGAATTCGCGCAGTTCGACGGATCCAGATTGCAGCGCTGTGACGACTTGTGCCATTGGCAGGATTTCAGGCACCGATGTATTGCGGGGCTGCGCATATGAACCAATGGCGAGCAACGTTAGCATTAAACTGCACATTGTCATTTGATATAGATCTGAAACCCTATTCTTACTCATCATAAAATGTCATTCTAAAACCTGCCTGACCCGTGTGAACTGATTTTCCAGGCCCTGGATTCGAGGGGATAAAAATAACTACAATTTAGCCGGCTACTTCAGTTACTCCACCAACAGCTTTAAAACTCGTTGATCAGCCATAATTGCGGCATTTATATCATATCTTGAAGCACTGTAATCATACTCGCATTCACCACGTTGCCTGCTTGAAAATTTAAAATCCCAACCGAAATTAAATTTATTATTTAAAGCGAACAAGAAAAACATCGACGAAATGCACTATTTTATCCATAAAGTGCAATTTATTACAATATGTTGTACGAATAATATTTCATTTGCGTTTGAATTTGTTGATAACTAATTAATAACGTGGAGTTCACATCATTGTCATCCCTCAATTATTAGCATCTTCGAACCATTAAATTTTGTATTTTGTATCTATAAATAACCGCCCCCATGAAAAACTTAATCCTAGTGCGCCATGCGAAATCATCCTGGAAAGCACCGTTACGCGATATCGATCGGCCGCTTGCAAAACGCGGAATCAACGATGCACATCTGGTGTCACAAGTACTTGGTCCACATTTGCCAAAATCATTTATGATTTGGTGCAGCCCCGCCAAACGCGCCAGGGAAACAGCGTTGATTTATGCCCAGAATATTTCATATCCGATAGAAAGCATACTGTTCAATAACGAACTTTACACATTCGAGGAATCGCAACTCGAACATTTCGTTCGTTCCGTCAGCAATGAATATGAAAACGTAATTCTTTTCGGGCATAACGAGGCTATTACAAATTTTGTCAATAAATTTGGCGATACCTACATCGAGAATGTGACCACTTCAGGCTTTGTTTTGTTGATCTTTGACACAAGCGACTGGAAAAACATCTCGAAAGGCAGAACCTCAAAAATTATATTTCCAAGAGATTTAAAAACATGACTTCATATACAGCTTATCGCTACATTGACCGTGAAAAAAGCTGGTTGGCATTCAATGCCAGAGTATTACAGGAAGCTGCCGACGAAACCGTCCCACTTCTGGACCGTCTTCGCTTCCTCGGAATCTTCTCGAATAATCTTGACGAATTTTTCAGGGTACGGTTTGCTGCCATCCGCCGGCTGAGTCTTTCAGGAGAAAGCGGCGAAAAAGTCCTTGGTGGAATATCGGCCCAACAGCTGGTAAAAGATATTACCGAAATCGTCATCCAGCAGCAATCCGAGAGTTTGCGGATTCTCAATATCATCGAACGTAAACTCGAAAAGGAAAATATTTTCATTATCAATGAAAAGGAAGTCAGTCGCGAACAGGAGAATTTCATAAAGGATTTTTTTATTCAGAAAGTCAGCCCTGCATTAGTAACCATCATCCTAAACGATTTGGCCGAATTCCCATTGCTAAAAGATACCTCTGGATATCTGGCCGTAAAGCTTGTGATGCGCAGTGCAACAAACGAGTTGGGAATCAAGCAAAAGCGGGAAGTTCGCTACGCCGTTATCGAATTTCCCAAAACCATCAACCGCTTCGTCGTACTGCCGCAAATGGACGACAAGCAATACGTTATGCTGCTGGATGATGTGATCCGTTTTAATCTGGCGAGTATATTCAATATTTTCGATTATAAAAGCATCCATGCGCATATGATCAAAATCACGCGCGATGCCGAACTCGATATCGATAGCGATCTCAGCAAAAGCATGCTTGAGAAAATAGGACAGGGAGTGAAAGATCGAAGTTTGGGCGAACCCGTGCGTTTCGTCTACGATCAGTCTATCGGCAAGGATACATTAAAGTTTTTCCTGACACAGATGGGTATTGAATCGACCGATTCCATAATACCCGGCGGCCGCTACCACAACCGACGCGATTATATGAGCTTCCCAAACCTGGGCCGCTATGACCTTTTGTACATGCCCAATATGCCACTTCCGGTCGACGGGCTCACGCTCGAAGGCAGTATTCTGAGCCGAATCGCCCACAAGGACTTTCTGATAAACGCACCGTATCAATCATTCGCATATGTGATCAAATTTCTTCGGGAAGCCGCGCTTGATCCAAAGGTCACCGCTATTAAAATCACATTATACCGACTTGCCAAAAATTCGCAAATCATCAGCTCACTAATTAATGCGGCGAAAAACGGCAAAAAAGTCACGGTTCAAATCGAACTGCAGGCACGCTTCGACGAGGCCAGCAATATTTCCTATGCCGAACAAATGCAGCTTGAAGGCATCGAACTGATCTTTGGCATCAAAGGCCTGAAAGTCCACAGCAAAATATGCGTGATAGATCGCATCGAAAATGGAAAATTAAAACGATACGGACTCATATCTACCGGTAATTTCAATGAAAATACAGCACGCATTTATACCGATGTAACCTTGTTCACCTGTCACCAGCAAATCCTGAAGGACATCAGCAAAATCTTCGAATTTTTCGATGTGAACTACCGAATCCACCGATACAAGCATTTAATTGTTTCGCCCCATTACACCCGCGCCCGATTCTATAAACTTATCGATCGTGAAATAGCTAATGCACAGCAAGGTATCGAAGCTTACATCAATTTAAAGATGAATAGCCTGTCCGATTTTCCAATAATCGATAAACTGTACGATGCCAGTAATGCGGGCGTAAAAATCAAATTGCAGATCAGAGGTATTTGTTCGTTGATTCCCGGAGTTCCCGGCATGAGCGAAAACATCGAAGCCATCAGCATCGTCGATAACTTTTTGGAACATTCGCGCATCTATATTTTCGGAAACGGTGGCGATCCCGATGTGTTTCTTTCGTCGGCCGATTTCATGCGTCGCAATCTCGACGGTCGGGTGGAAGTCACATGCCCTATTTACGACCCAGATATAAAAATGCAACTCATCGATACCTTCAATACCGGCTGGCAAGGCAACGTTAAGGCGCGTATCCATTCTGAAAAACTGGACAATAAGTACCGCACGCGCAATGACCAGCCCGTTTTCCGTGCGCAGGTCGAAACCTTTAACTACTACCGCGATCGGCTGGAGGTAATTACATCCGAATTATGATTGGGCGCCCAATCCGGCACTGCGCTTCAAGCCCTTGCCAGGCTTCATTATTTTCGCACGGCGCGACAGGTGCTCCTGCGGTCGCACTGCCGCACCGGCAAAATATAGGCAGCCGGCCAGCGGGGCTTTCCACTGCGATCCGGGGCGCGAAACACAACATACAATTATGATCAATATAAAAAAATATGCGGCAATCGATATCGGATCCAATGCGATGCGATTGCTGGTGGCCAATATAATCGAAGAAAGCAGCAAAGAGGCGCAGTTCAGTAAAAGCTCACTTGTACGGGTTCCCATTCGGCTCGGACAGGATGCGTTCACCGTAGGAGAAATCTCGGAAGAAAATATCCAGCGGATGATCGACGCCATGAAAGCTTTCAAACTATTGATGAAAGTTCATAAAGTGGAACGCTACAAAGCATGTGCGACATCGGCAATGCGCGAAGCGTACAACGGCAATGAGGTTGTTGAAATGATTGCTGACAAAGCCGGAATCCAGATCGATATCATCGACGGCAAACGAGAAGCGGCCATTATCGCTTCAACCGATTTGCATTACCTGCTCAAAACCGACCAAACCTATCTGTACGTTGATGTGGGTGGCGGTAGCACCGAGTTCTCGTTGTTTTCCGGCGGACGCATGGTGGCTTCCAAATCGTTTAAAGTTGGTACCGTCCGCTTGCTGAATGACATGGTAAACGAAGTCGTATGGATCGAAATCGAAAAATGGATACGTGCCAATACAGCCGATTATGAACCGGTTACTTTGATTGGCTCCGGCGGAAATATCAACAAGGTGTTTAAAATGTCGGGAAAACTGCAGGAAAAACCGCTGTCGTATATGTATCTGAACAGTCAATATTCAATGTTGAATTCGCTGTCTTATGAGCAACGCGTTTCTCAACTCGGACTCAACCCAGACAGGGCCGATGTTATCATCCCGGCATTGAAAGTATATCTGAATGCCATGAAATGGAGTGGCGCCCGAAATATCTATGTGCCTAAAATCGGACTTTCCGACGGTATTATCAAAGCAATGTACTACGGGAAAATATAAGATTTAAAAATCCAGGTCGAATGTCTTTCGCAGCAATTCGAGATTCGGATTTATTTCATTCAGCCTGTTATAGCGATCCTGTGGCGTAAATGCTTTTCTGTTGTCGATACTTTCGTTTACGACAATCTGAATATCAATGTCGTGATTGTGTAATTTTCCGCGCAGGTATCCCACCAATTCGTGTTTCTCCGACTCAAAATCGATTTTCGAACCTTCGTTTGGCAGTTCGTGGATAATGGTAGTTCCTTCAAGCTTCGGATCGCTGAGTAATAAAAGCGATTCCATGATTTTGTGACCACGATCGCTAAGTCGCTGTGCATACTTGGTCCACTGAAGCAACATATCTGTTTCATTGAACGGCTCGGTGGGCAAATGCTGGACATCCTTGGTTTGAATTTTTTGGTTATTCTCCAATTCCTTTTTTGCCCGAATGCTTGCGAGTGAAAACGCCGAGACTTTCACTGCCGGATCGGGCGAGATTTTTTGAGGGGTTGCCGGTTTCACTTCAGCCAGCGGTAGTGGTTCAGGAGCAGAAATCTCAATGGCAGGAGGATCGACTATTTCCGGCGCTTTAACCGAAATTTCAAAAACTCTTCCGGCAAAGTAAGACGCGGGAATTATAAATTCGTCAGCTTTTTTTTTTCTCCGTCAAAGGTGACAGAGGCAAGTTGCATCAAGCATAATTCGACCAAAAGCCGCTGGTTCTGGCTGATTTTATATTTCTGATCGCAGTCGTTTGTGAGATCGATTCCGCGTAGCAAAAACTCCTGCGAAGCATTTTGGGATTGTTGGGCGTAAAGTTTCTGAGCCTGTTCGCCTACTTCAAGAAGCGCAATGGTTGAAGGTGTTTTCGAAACCAGAAGATCGCGGAAGTGCGATCCCAGACCGGTAATAAAATGATGCCCGTCGAATCCTTTAGACAGAATATCGTTGTACATCAACAGCAATCCCGGGATGTCATTGGCCAAGATCAAATCGGTTATCGCCACATAGGTTTCGTAATCAAGGACATTCAGGTTCTCGGTAACGGCTTCGCGGGTAAGATTTTTTCCGCAAAATGAAACCACCCGGTCAAATATCGATAAAGCATCGCGCATCGCGCCATCGGCCTTTTGGGCAATGATGTGCAGCGCATCATCTTCGTAGGTGATACCCTGGCTTTGCGCTACCTCTGCCAAATGCTCCTTGGCATCCTTAATAGTAATCCGTTTGAAATCGAATATTTGACAGCGCGAAAGTATTGTTGGAATAATTTTGTGCTTTTCAGTGGTAGCCAATATGAAAATAGCATGCTTTGGAGGTTCCTCCAATGTTTTCAGGAAAGCGTTGAATGCAGCCGAACTCAACATATGTACCTCATCAATTATATAAACCTTGTACATACCGGTTTGCGGCGGGATACGAACCTGATCGGTCAGGTTTCGAATATCATCAACCGAATTATTTGAAGCAGCATCGAGTTCAAAAACGTTAAAAGCAAAGTCTTCGTTGGGATCGTCGTAACCAGGCTGGTTGATCTTTCGTGCTAAAATTCGGGCACAGGTGGTTTTGCCAACGCCACGCGGACCGGTAAACAGCAATGCCGAAGCTAAATGGTTGGTTTCGATAGCATTCAGCAATGTATTGGTAATAGCCTGCTGACCAACAACATCCTTGAAGGTTTGTGGCCTGTATTTACGCGCTGATACTACAAATTGCTCCATGTTTTGGGTGGCTGGTGCGCAAATATAAAGCTAAAATTCGTGTTTTAAAACTATTAGGTTTATAAATAAAAACAGAATTATAAGGCGTTTTTCAGGCCACCACTTCGGCTATGGTTTCGCTTTCAAGCAATCTGACCAGCGCTTCTTCTTCCGGGTTTAAATTGTTGTCTGCAATATTTGGTTGGATACCATAGGAACTTATTTTCCCGTTCTGATACGTTGCGATTACAGAAGGATGCACATAGTACTTTTTGCAGACAGTGCGCGTATTGCCGAGTTTTGACGCCACGGTGTCCAACACTTCGACAATTTTGCGTTTGCAATCAGTTTGATTGTCGGGTTCGCCAATTTCCTTGAAAGCGCAAAGGGCGTGAACGCTGCCGGCCCAAACCCGAAAGTCCTTGGCAGTGAAGTCTTCACCGGTAACTTCCTTTAAGTAATTATTGACATCAGCCGAACCAATGGTGCGCCGTCGTCCTTCATCATCATAATACTGAAATAAATCCTGTCCCGGGATGTCGCGGCACTTTTTTACCAGATTGGCCAGTTTCCTGCTTTGCAATGCGATTTTATGTTTAACACCTTTTTTACCCACGAAATCGAAATATACCTTTGAACTTTCGATTTTGACATGTTTGTCCCGTAACGTCGTCAGACCGAAAGAACCGTATAATTTTTTATACGCGTCGTTTCCGATACGGATGTGTGTTAATTCAATAAGTTTCACAACCAGCGCAACAACTTTTTCATAGGGCAGACCTTTGCGCGCCAAATCGTTGTCGGTTTTTTCACGAATTGCGGGCAGTGCTTCGGCAAAGCGCCGTAGACGATAAAATTTGGATTGGTTGCGTATCTTATTCCAGTCGGCGTGATATCGATACTGCTTTCGTCCTTTGGCATCGATACCGGTTGCCTGCAAATGTCCATTGGCGTATGGCGATATCCACACATTTTCCCAGGCCGGCGGCAAAACAAGCGAACTGATGCGCGCCAGAATCTCTTTGTCCTTTATACGGACATTTTCATGATCGATGTACTGGAATTGCTCATTTTTGCGAATGCGGTAATAGCCTTTGCCAAAATTGGCCGAATATCTCAAGCCGACCGCTCGCGCAGTAACTTTGGGATCCCGGCCAATTTTTTCAAGTTTTGAATGTAAGCGATTCATCAGTTTTTTTCCTGACGTCCTTTAATGCTTAATTCATGCAATGTCATAGCGGCGCTTTTCTCGGCATAGGTTGAATTTCCGGCGACATATACGCCTTTATCCCCATTTTTGGCCTTGATACCATACACGGTGGCTTCGTCTCCAGGATCAGTTTCGCCTTCATACCGGTAAACGTGAACGATTTCGAAATTCTCCGGATTTTCATCAATAGCTTCTTCTTTTAGATTGTAATCGATTGTGAATCCTTTTTTTTGCAATTCTTCTAAAGCTTTTGATACTGTGGTGTAGTGATACATTTGTTCATCCATGATGTTTGGTTTTAAAAAATCTATGTCAATTTACGATTATCGGTTTTTTTAAGGTTATACGATTTTGGCGATTCTTTACAATATGTGCATATAATTAAATGACGTACTTTTGCAGCTGCAGGCCGCCTTATCGCCGTCCGGAAAGGAGGGAGGAAAGTCCGGGCACCACAGAGCAGCATAGCGGGTAACGCCCGTCACCGCGAGCAATTGCGGGAGGACAAGTGCAACAGAAAGTATGTACAGGTAATGCTGTAGTGAAACCAGGTAAACTCTATGCGGTGAAATTTCAAGTATATCGGCGTTATGGGGCTGCTCGCCCTGCCGAAGGGTAGAAAGATTGAGCGTATCAGCAATGCTACGCCTAGATAAATGATAAGGATTCCTTTTGGAATACAGAACCCGGCTTACAGGCCTGCTTTTTTTTATTCTGTCGGTTTAATTTCGAAAAAAGAAAATATCGATCCGCCGTAACTTTTCTTGAACGAGAAGTTGATCAGGGTATCGAGTTTCGTATATTTTGAATGTTCTACTATCAACATTCCGTTGGCCTTCAACAGATTATTCTCAAAAACTCCCAAAACGATTTTGTCAAAATCCTTCTGATCCATTGCATATGGCGGATCGGCGAAGACAATGTCATACTCTGAATTACTGCGCGATATAAATGCGAGAACATCACTTTTGATCGCTGCAATGTTGAAATCGAATTCGGATGCTGTTTGCTTGATGAATTTGACA
>JADMKR010000001.1 GCA_015478765.1 Flavobacterium sp. | reverse complement strand
ACATGGCAACAATAACTGCTGCAGACGTAAATAAATTAAGAACTATTACAGGCGCCGGAATGATGGATTGCAAAAAAGCATTGGTCGAGGCTGATGGCGATTTTGATCTTGCTATCGAAAACCTGCGTAAAAAAGGACAAAAAGTAGCCGCAAACCGCTCCGACCGTGAGTCGACCGAAGGTGCTGCCGTTGCTGTCGTAAACGCCGACAAAACCGAAGGCGTTGCAATGACACTAAATTGCGAAACTGATTTCGTTGGTAAAAACGAAGGCTTTGTCAAATTGGCTAACGAACTAGCTAACCAGGCATTGAAATACAACACTAAGGAAGAATTCCTTGCATCTGATTTCAACGGAATTTCGGTTTCTGAAAAACTGATTGAGCAAACAGGCGTTATCGGTGAGAAAATCGAGATCGCTTCGTTCGAGAAATTGAGTGGCGCTTTCATCGGATCTTATGTCCATTCCGGAAAAATCGCCGTTTTGGTCGCACTTTCCGCCAATGTCGACGGTGCTGAAGAAGCTGCTAAAAACGTATCGATGCAGGCTGCAGCAATGAACCCAATCGCGCTGGACGAAAACGGAGTGGATGCTGACACCATTGCTAAAGAAATCGAAATCGCTAAAGATTTGCTTCGTCAGGAAGGAAAACCGGAAGCTATGCTAGAAAACATCTCTAAAGGGAAAATGCAGCGTTTCTTCAAAGACAACACATTGGTAAACCAGGATTACATTAAAGATAGCTCAATGAGCGTCTCAAACTATGTGAAATCTGTAGATTCAAATTTACAAGTCACTGGCTTCAAGCGAGTTGCGCTTGGATAATTGAAACAGCATACTACTCAATAGATGCGCATCCTCACCGATGCGCATTTTTTGTTAAAAATTATATAAAAAATAGCATTGCTGTATATTATTTTATTGTTATGTTTGCGCCAAATCTTAAAAAATAGTACAATGAAAAAATTGGTTTTATTTGTTTCTGTGTTAGCACTTGGGTTAACATCTTGTAGTAAAGACGACGATGGAGGATCTACAGCTTCTCTTGAAGGAAAGTGGGAATACTCTAAAGACGGAATGTCCGTGAATGGTAACGAAGCACTACTTGATTATGATCACAGTGAAAACTGCCCAAAAGATTACATGCAAATTACAGCTACGACTGTAGTAGACCACTACTTCTACAACGACGGAACTCCGGAGTGCGACGAAGAAATTGACTCTAGTACTTATACACGTGATGGTAATACTTTGTCAGTAACTGTTGATGGTACTACGTACACAGGTGAAATATTGCAACTTGACGGAAGTACTTTGAAAATAGCTACTGAAGAAGAAGAAGTTCAAGGTCAAAATGTACGTTATATCACTGTTTACACTCGTAGATAATTTTCCTATTTACATTTCATAAGCCTCATCTAAGCGATGGGGCTTTTATTTTTTTTATGGCAAACGCCCCCGTTCTTCTCCCCTTCGGCGCCGGGCTTTCCGCTCTATCTTTTAAAATTTTTTGCAGGACCGGCTTCCCATCATAACACTCTTAAAATTTTAAAAGGATGCCGCTATAATCCCTTTTGCGAAAACATATATCTTTAACCAAACATTGATTCTATGCAAGATAAAATTCGGTGTAAATGGTGCGTGGGCGACCCGCTGTATGAAGAATACCATGATAAAGAATGGGGCCGGCCGGTTCGCGATGATTCGGTATTGTTTGAATTTCTGATCCTCGAAACGTTTCAGGCCGGACTGAGCTGGATAACCATACTGCGCAAACGCGAGAATTTCCGCAACGCTTTTCGGAATTTCGATTACCAAAAAATCAGCGGCTTCGACGAAGAAAAGATTACGGAACTGATGAACGATGCCGGAATTATCCGCAATCAGTTAAAAATTCGCGCTGCTGTCTCAAACGCTAACGCGTTTATTGAAGTGCAAAAAGAATTTGGCAGTTTCTCTAAATATATCTGGAGTTTTATTGACGGGATACCAGTCGACAATTATCCTAGAACATTGGCCGACATTCCAGCTACATCGCCATTATCGGATCACGTCAGCAAAGATTTAAAAAAACGCGGATTCAAATTCGTGGGCTCGACCGTAATTTATGCACACATGCAGGCAACCGGAATGATAAACGATCACGTAGCAGATTGCTGGACCCGAAATCGCTAACTTTTTAAAATCCGCAGGAAGTCGGCGCGGCTGATTTCTCTAGCGCCCAAGGACTCGAGATGTTCGTTATAAATCTGACAGTCGAGCAACTTGTAGTTTTCTGCTTTCAATTTACTTACAAGCGCAACGAAAGCTACCTTAGATGCATTGGCCACTTTCGAAAACATACTTTCGCCACAAAAGACCTGACCCAAATCAACGCCGTATAATCCGCCCACAAGCTCCCCGTCCTGCCAAACCTCAACTGATTTTGCGTAACCACGCCGATTGAGTTCACAATATGCCTTTGTCATCGAATCGGTAATCCACGTCCCGCCTTGGCCATCCCGCTTAATATCGCGGCAATTCCTTATCACATTTTCAAAATCGGTGTTGAAAGTAACTGCGAATATATTCTTGTTCAGAATATTCCGCATGCTTTTCGAAATCCGTAAATCATCGGGAAACAAAACCATCCGTGGATCGGGTGACCACCAAACTATCGGATCGCCTTGCTCAAACCACGGGAAAATGCCACTATTATAAGCAAGCATCAGTCGCTCCGGCGATAAATCACCACCAATAGCCACAATCCCGTCTGATGCGGCAGTTTCAACCGGCGGAAAATAAAAATCTTTTGAAAGCCTCTGCATAGTTTTAAAAATATAAGCCACGAATTTTCACGAATTCACACAAATAGTATTCGTGCAAATTAGTGAAATTCGTGGCTAAAAAACTTTAAGCGTATACCAGAAAGGCAAATCGTCGTGCTCTTCATCAATCACATTTGTTGCCGGTTCGAATGGCTGCGCTGCAGGAATCGGCGGACCTTGAGTTGGCGCCTCGTTTTGCAGTTTTTCAATTCTCCAGCCTTGGATGCTATTGAAATATTTGGTTTCCCCCTGCGGACTCACCCATTCGCGGCCACGCAAATTGATAGAAACTTTTACCGGTTCTCCGGGGCGGTAATTATTCAGTAAATCGCATTTGTCCTGCGTAAACTCCACCATGATATGTTGCGGATATTGCTCGTCGGTCGTAACCACCAATTCCCTTTTCCTAAAGCTGGCGCTCACCTGCTGCTCAGCATTGATAACCTTGATTCTTCCTGTAACTTCCATCTTCTCTGTATTTAATTATTTTATTTCCTTATTAGCCAATAGTACCTTCCACGCCGCCAGTACATCATTTGCCTGTAAATAATCCTTGGCCAACCGGTGTTGTTTTGCAATGTCATCCGAACTCAAAACGCCCTTTACTGCAAAATTCTGATTTACAAATATAGCGACTTCATCAGTCGTTGGCAACGCCTCAATATTTCCAAGCATCCCCAAGTCATTACCATCAAAAATACTGCTTTCCCTGATACTCTGCGGAATATTATCCACACCAATTCCCAAAGTCGTCAACGGTTTCGGAACTTCGAAAAGTCCCTTGTTCGCCCTTGAATACCAATTTCCACCCATTCGCGAAACCAAATCGATTTTATGCTGGTCGATCGCGCCATTTTCATCGAGTATTAGCTCGTTGATATGCATTTTAACAACCTCGCAAATAACCAGATTACCAGCGTCGCCGTTTTGTCCTAACGCGATAATCTCGTTCACCTTGCACTCAAACTGCACAGGCGACTCGGCAACGCGGTATGGTTTCACTATATCCGAGGGCAGCGGGGTCAATCCCGATTTCAAAAATTCATTAACCCCGTCAGGATATTCTGTACTCGACAGCGATGCCTGCTGTACAATATCAAAATTCACGATATTGATCACTACTTCGCGTGTCGCCTCTACGTTTAGTAACGTATGTTTGACCGTATTGTCGCGAACTCTCCGCGCAGGAGAAAATATCAGAATCGGCGGATTGGAACTGAAAACATTAAAAAAACTGAACGGTGATAAATTAGGCTTGCGGTCCTTGTCCATCGTACTTGCAAAAGCTATGGGCCGCGGGCCAACAGATCCCTGTAAATACGCTTGCAACTGGGCTGGCGCGATGTCTTTAGGCTCGAAACTGATCATAAATTAGCGGTTTAAACAAAAGTAACCAAATGCAACAACACCCGCTAAATATGTTTTCAGGATTTATCAACTAACAGTGCTGCGCTCCCAACACGTAAGATTTTGCTATATTTATGGCAAAACTACATGGATGCAATTTTCAGAAAAACGCAATGTCACCCGATGGATCATAATCATTGCTTCTTTTTTTATTGTTACGCTGATTCTTTGGAATACGTACATTTTTTTTCAAATATTCAAAAATGACGAACGCATCAAGATGGAAGTGTGGGCCGAAGCGCAAAAGTCCCTGATCAACGCAGATGAAAATACCGACATGGAGCTGCCGCTTAAAATATTCAGCCACAACAGCACCATCCCGATTATCCTGACTACTGAAAAAGACAGTATCATCAGCATCACCAATCTCGACGATGAAATTTTGGCCGATACCCTCGCGGCCAAGGCTGCGTTACTTGACCTGAAGCGGGACAATGAACCAATTATAATCGAATATGTACCCGGCAGCTTCCGGTATCTGTATTACGGAAATTCCACATTGCTGAATAAGTTGAAATATTATCCCATCGCTCTGGTGATGATTATTGTTCTTTTTGGCGGCGTTGTCTATAATTTCTACCGAAGTACCAAAATGGCAACCCAAAATAAATTATGGGCGGGAATGGCCAAAGAAACGGCTCACCAAATAGGAACGCCATTGTCATCGCTCATTGGATGGCTCGAAATCATGAAAGCCGATAATGTCGATGAAACCACGGTTTCCGAAATTGAAAAAGACATCACACGGCTGCAAACCATAACCGACCGATTTTCCAAAATCGGTTCAGAGCCCGTACTGGAACTTATCGATATCGTTAAAGAAACTAAAGAGTCATTCGAATACCTTCAGTCGCGCTTTTCGAAACAGGTTCAATTTTCTTTCTCGGCACCCGAAAATCCGATCATGATCAACATTAATCCGGCTTTGCACAGTTGGACAGTAGAAAATCTGGTCAAAAATGCAATCGACGCTATGCGTGGCCGCGGCACACTCGGCATCGTTATCGAGCAGGATTCAAAATCGGTAAAAATAACAGTGAGCGATTCAGGGAAGGGTATCCCAAAAATCCTTTTTAAACGAATATTCGAACCCGGATTTACCACTAAGAAACGCGGCTGGGGCCTCGGACTCTCATTAACCAAGCGGATCGTCGAGGAATATCACAAAGGAAAAATCAGGGTGTTGCAATCGGAAGTAGGAAAAGGCACTAAAATTCAAATCAGCTTCCGAAAACCGACAGAAAAAAATTAGGAAAAATTTGACCGGATTTGCGCCGCTATCGATTCGAACTCATCTTTCGATAAACTGACTTTATTCTGAAAGCGCATCTCGTCCATATTGTTCAACGGAATTAAATGCACGTGAGTATGCGGAACCTCCAAACCAATTACTGCCATTCCCACGCGTTTGCACGGAATCGTTTTCTCTAAAGCTATCGCAACTTTTCGCGAAAATTCCATCAACGCCTGATAAGTATCGGCGTCGAGATCGAAAATCCTGTCAATTTCTTGCTTAGGAATACAAAGCGTATGTCCTTTCGCATTCGGATTCACATCCAGAAATGCCAGAAATCGTTCGTCTTCGGCTACTTTATACGCCGGAATTTCACCGTTGATTATTTTAGTAAATATCGATGCCATAATTGAATTAATCCCGTGAAACTTCTAAAACCTCAAATTTCAATGTTCCGTTCGGCACCGTGATCTCAGCCACTTCGCCAACCGATTTGCCCAACAGCCCTTTCCCAATTGGCGATGTCACAGAAATTTTTCCGGATTTTAAATCGGCTTCGCTCTCAGCAACAAGGGTGTATTTCATCTCGGCGCCGTTTGCCTGGTTCTTAATTTTAACATTGGAAAGAACTAATACTTTTGAGGTATCCAACTGTGATTCGTCGATTAAACGCGCATTGGCATGTACTTCTTCCAATTTTGCGATCTTCATCTCCAGGAGGCCTTGTGCTTCTTTAGCCGCATCGTACTCGGCATTTTCAGACAAATCACCCTTATCCCGCGCATCGGCAATATCCTGCGACGCCTTCGGGCGCATTACGCTTTTAAGATAATCCAGTTCATCTCTCAATTTCTTCAATCCTTCTGCCGTGTAATATGAAACTGCGCTCATAATATATATTTTTAAATTTTTACTGCATTAAAAAACGCTGAAAAAGAAACTTTAAAGCAGTTTCCCCTCCAGCACTGATTCGGTTATATAAATACAAAAATCCCATCGCAACGGGATTCGGTTCTCGCAAAGATAACAATTTATTACGGTCTATAATAATCTGTTAATCATACGAAAACCAAAGTTAAAAAATTTAAATTTGTTCGTACCATACTTTGATCTTAATTTCAAATGAAAAAATACATCCTGCTGCTGCTCCTTCCCATGTTTTTTGGTTGTGATAGCGACAATTTCAATAATCACAACCCTTATATTGAAAATTATACCTTTTCAACTGATGTAAATCTCAACCTGCCGCTATATAATAACCTGCGATTTGCCGGTAACAGCGCCTACATTTCTAATGTGGGTGCGCGCGGTGTCTGGCTTTTTAACAGCGGAAGCGGCTATTTTGCCTACGATGCTGCCTGTCCAAACCAACCTATTACCCAATGTTCGACATTGGTCGCCAACGCCGGATTCGCAACATGCCCGTGCGACGACGTGGTTTATAGCATGTACACCGGGATTGCCGATGGTGTGCAATACCCGATGAAGCAATACCGCGTTCAGGTAAGCGGCGATAATATCAGGGTTTATAATTAGAGCTGTCGCCCGAGAGAGAATACGGTGCATCTTGTGGTTTGCTTCCGCGGTTTGTCTCAGGCTTATTTGCCATTGTAAATAACACTTTGGCCCCGTTTACGAGTTCTTGGTGATCGATCCAATTTCGCGTCACCGTTTTACCATCAATTTCTAATTTGCTCACATACCTGTTTTCTTCAGAATTGGCACCTGCCTCAATGATTACCGTATTTTTATTTGGAAGATTGACAGTGACTTTTTTAAATAATGGCGCGCCCATCACATATTGATTGACCGCCGGCGTCACCGGATAAAATCCCATTGCTGAAAACACATACCACGCCGAGGTCTGTCCGTTATCTTCGTCCCCGCAATATCCATCTGGCGTAGGAAGATACATCCTGTTCATGATTTCCCGTACCCAATATTGGGTTTTCCACGGTTGCGCAGCATAGTTATACAAATATGGCATGTGCTGAATCGGCTGATTTCCATGCGCATATTGACCCATTCCGGCAATCTGCATTTCTCGGATCTCGTGAATTACCTGTCCGTAATAACTTTCGTCGAACACAGGTTTCAACGTAAAAACACTGTCGAGTTTCTGAACAAATTTTTCGTTGCCGCCCATTAGGTCGGCCAAACCTCTCACGTCGTGAAAAACCGACCATGTGTAATGCCAACTGTTGCCTTCGGTGAACGCATCTCCCCATTTAAAAGGGTTGAATGGCGACTGGAAAGTTCCATCTTTATTCTTTCCACGCATCAGTCCCGTCGAAGTGTCAAACAAATTGCGATAGTTCATGCTTCTTTTTCGGTAAAGCGCTACTTCTGCCTTCGGCCTTTTCAACTTTTTTGCAAGTTGATAAATAGCGAAATCGTCATAGGCATATTCAAGCGTTCGCGCTGCATTTTCATTGATACCGACGTTATACGGCACATAACCCAAATCGTTATAATAGGCTGCTCCTGCGCGCGCCACGGCAGTAATCGGCCCTTCGTTATTGGCACCCTTAAGCATGGCTTCGTATAACGTATTGATGTCATACCCGCGCAATCCTTTTATGTAAGCATCGGCGACGACGGAAGCCGAGTTATTGCCGACCATAATGTTACGATAACCCGGACTTGCCCATTCCGGCAGCCAGCCGCCCTCAAGGTATGTATTTAAAAGTCCTTCCTGAATTTTGGCATTGACATCGGGATAAACCAAATTTAGCAACGGAAACAGCGATCGGAATGTATCCCAAAAACCTGTATCGGTGTACATATATCCAGGCAGGATTTTACCGTTATACGGACTATAATGCTCGGGTTTTCCATCGGCATTGATTTCATAAAACGCGCGCGGAAACAACACTGTTCGGTATAAACATGAATAAAATGTTTGGACCTGGTCGACTGTTCCGCCCTCTACTTCAATTCGGCCCAGGACTTCGTTCCAACGTCGTTTGCCATTTACTTTAACCTTTTCAAAATCATAGCCATCAATTTCGCCCAGGTTTCGTTCCGCCTGTTCAAAACTGATAAATGATGATGCGATCTTTGCTGTTATTTGTCCGCTGTTTGCAGTATTGAAACTTACAACAGCGCCGACATGATTTTCTGTGGCCTCCATCTGTAGCA